>JBOGLI010000001.1:0-2820 GCA_050746165.1 Terriglobales bacterium
GGCGGATACATCCCGACCGGCTACCAATTCGATCCGGTGGTCTTGAACGCCAAGTTGCCTCTGGAGTTCTTTGAGGCTCGTAATGCGGTTCGCATCGCGAAATCCGAAGGCGCCGCTACCTACGCAACCGACAGCTATCAGCACGCGCTGCGGTTAATGAAGACGGCCGACGAATACGCCACGCGGAAGGATGTACCGAAGAAACAGTTAATTGCGTCCGCTCGCGAAGCGGTGCAGATCGCCGAGGATTCGCGTGCCATCTCCGTCACCAAGATCGAGGAACAACGTTTAGCCAACGAGCGCCAATCATCGGCCAACGCGCAGGCGAATTCGCAAGCGCAAGTGAACGACGCTAACCGTCAGAAAGAAATAGCGGATGCGAACGCAGCCCGTGCGCAATCGGAGTCGGCGCAGGCGAAATCGGATATGGCAGCAAGTCAAGCTGCTTCCGCCGCCGCGTTGGCCAAGGCTCAAGCCGACGCCGAACAGGCGCGGTTAGCGGCATTGCAGCAAGCCGAATCTGACAAGGCTGCCATGCGTGCCAAGCTGTCGGAGCAGTTGAACTCGATCTTGCAGACGCGCGACAGTGCCCGCGGCCTCATCGTGAACATGTCGGATGTTCTTTTCGACACCGGCAAGTACTCGCTGAAACCGGGCGCGAGAGAGAAGCTGGCGAAAGTGGCCGGCATCCTGCTCGCCTACCCCGGTTTGAACATCGCAGTCGGCGGATACACCGACAACGTGGGCGGCGACGCCATGAACCAGAAACTTTCGGAGAACCGCGCCGGATCCGTGCGCGACTACCTCGTGCAGCAGGGCGTGGCTTCCGGTTCCGTTAGCGCAGCCGGCTTGGGCAACAGCTCCCCGGTAGCGACAAACGACAATGCCGCCGGACGCCAACAAAACCGCCGCGTGGAGTTGGTCGTATCGGGTGAAGCTATCGGCGCGAACGTCGCACCGGGCGGATCGCGTTAAAACAGTTGGGAGCAGACATGAAGCACATGATCCTTTCCGGCGCTGTCCCTCAGGGATGGCGCCACTTTTTTGTCCGCTTCTGGATAGTTTTTGTTCTCACCCTTACGTTGACCACCGGGTGTTTCGGCCACTCGGTCCTTACGCATGAAGAGATCGTCGACCTCGTCTGGACGACCGACATCTCGCCCATGTTGCTTACGAGATTTCCTTACCTGACGGCGGACCAGATCCGCGAGGCGCACGGTTACGCCTACGGCGGTGCCGTTATCCAGGACCTCGGCTACTACCCGTTCGGCAGCACCGACTTCAGCGACCTGGTGCACTATGTCCGCAGCGGTGACTTTGTCCGCGAGCTCCTGTTGCAGAGCCAGGATGCCAACGAGTACGCCTTTGCGCTCGGCGCGCTTTCGCACTACGTTTCCGACATCGACGGCCACCCAGCAGTGAACCTGGCAGTGGGTATCGAGTACCCGAAGCTGCGTGCGAAGTTCGGTAAGTCAGTGCGCTATGCGCAGGCGAAGGCCGCTCACCTGAAGACCGAGTTCGGCTTCGACATGGTGCAGGTCGCGAAAAACCGCTACGCGTCCCAGCAGTACCATGATTTCATCGGCTTTAAGGTTTCCAAGGAATTGCTGGCGCGCGTGTTTCCCGTGGTGTACGGCGTGGAATTAAGTGACGTGCTGGCGCACGAAGACCTGGCGATCGGCTCTTATCGCTACGCGGTGAGCCGGCTGATCCCGCAGATGACGCAGGTCGCGCTGCAAACGCACAAGAAAGATATGATGCGCGAGCAATCCACGTTCGCCAAGCGGACTTTCCTCTACCGCCTCTCCCGCTCCGATTACGAGAAGGAATGGGGAAAAGATTTCAAGAAGCCGGGGATCGGAACGCGTGCTCTTTCCACCCTCCTGCGCTTCATGCCTAAGATCGGACCGTTCAAAGGCATGGCGTTTAACAGCCCGAACCCGGCCATGGCGGAGCTGTACTTCAAGAGCATCAACACCACCGTGGACCAGTACAGAATTTACCTGGCGCAAGTCCGCACAGACTCTCTCGTGCTGCCTAACTCCGATCTCGATACCGGTGTGGCCACCACTGCAGCGGAGTACACGCTGACCGACGAGACGTACGCAAAGTTGCTGGACCGTATTTCGGACAATCACTTTGATCGCACGTCGCCGGAGCTGCGCGCCAACATCCTTGCCTTTTACTCCGACCTCGCGGCCGCGTACGAAACCAAGACCCACGTCGGCCGCTGGCAGGGCGTACTGAAGTCCTTGGACGAGTTGAAGGTGTTTATGCCACCTGCGACGGCGGCCGCAGCACCCAAGGCCACACCATCCAGCAGCAGCAAGTAAGAACTACTCCTTCGTCGGCACTGGCATGGCGGGCGTTGCTGCCGCGTGCCAGTGGTTGTAGATCCCGAGTTCCATGTCACGACAGATTGCACCTGCGAGCGCTGCGTAGGTGGCCCCGTTTACGCGCGTAGTGCGGAGCGGCCGGCGATCACCATGCCCACTCCGCCCAGCAGCAGCGCGCAGCTTACGAACGGAGAGACGCGCTCGCTGTGTTGGGTTTGAATTCTGATCGACATTCCGCCCGCCGACACTCCTTCGTGCTCGGTGTGCGGAACAGCCACTAACAACGAGATCACGCCCAGGACGAGCACCGCCAGGCCAATCCAGAAAAGTATCTTCATTCGCGGATCTTCTATGCGGGTGGGTCTTTTTGCCGGGTCGCTTTCACGCCCGCGAATGACATGCTGTTCCTTTATCCGAGAGCGCGGCGGCCGCTCAGCAGGTTGAACACGATCACGATGAGCGCGATCACTAAGAGGATGTGGAC
>JBOGLI010000002.1:0-2437 GCA_050746165.1 Terriglobales bacterium
ATACGGAGATGCTGCAATTTCACCCGACCGGCTTGTTGGTCGGCAAGTCAATTGCCACCGGCGGCCTGCTCGAGGAAGGACTGCGCGGCGCCGGCGCGCGGCTGTTCAACGGGAACGGCGAGCGCTACATGGAGCGTTACGATCCAAAGGGCGAACGCGCTACACGCGACGTGGTCTCGCGTTCCAGCTACATGGAAGTAATGGCTGGGCGCGGCAGCACGCATGGCGGCGTCTGGATCGATGCCACGCACCTCGGCGAAGAATATCTGCTGGAGAACTTCCCCGGCATGGTCGCGCGTTGCCGAGATAACGGCTTCGATCTCCTGCACGAGCGTGTCGAGGTTTCTCCCAGCGCTCATTACCAGATGGGCGGCGTTTATATCGATACCGAATGTCGCACCACCCTCCCCGGGCTGTTCGCTGCCGGCGAGGATGCCGCGGGTGTCCATGGCGCGAATCGCCTTGGCGGTAATGGCGTTGCCGATTCCATCGTCTTCGGCGCTTACTCGGGAGATGTGATGTCGCAATCGCTGCCCGCACATGTTCCGGTGCCCGCCGAGTCGCTGATCCAGGAGATGTGTGCGCGTTGGATGGCGCCACTTCGCCGCCCGAAGGGTGAGCGGCCCAGCCAGTTGCGGCGCGAAATTGAAAACCTGATGTGGGAAAAGGTGGGGGTCGTGCGCAATGGCAGCGACCTGGAAAGCGCCCTCGACTCTTTGCAAGAAATCCGCGAGCGCGCCGAACAGCAGAGTGCGAATCCGGCGCTGGCTTTCAATCTGGAGTGGAACGAGGCGCTCGACGTGACGAACATTTGCCTCAACGCGGAACTGGTCGCGCGCGGCGCGCTCATCCGCACCGAAAGCCGCGGCTCGCATTTCCGCAGTGACTTCCCCAAGGCGGACCCCGCCTGGCTCAAACGCATCTGGCTGCAACGGCGAGGCGACGCCACCGACGTCCGCTTTCTTCCAGTCAGCTTCCATCGGCTCGCGCCACCCGATTTACCGGTGGCGCCACTGACTCGCTCGGGTACCTAGGTATGAACAAGCTGTACGAAACAATTGAACAAGTCGCGCGTGACCTTTACATCCGCGCCCTCCAGGACATCCCTTCCGATGTTCGCTCGGCGCTGCGCAAGGGTCTCTCGCGCGAGACTGCGGACAACAACGATACCGCCAAGCAGGTGCTGCTCACCATCCTCAACAACATCGACGCGGCCGATGAGCACAGCACGCTGGTTTGTCAGGACACCGGCCTGCCCATCTTTGAAGTGTTGATTGGCACCGAGGCCGATGTCTCGGTTCCCGAACTGAAGGCGGCGCTGAGTCGCGGTTGCGAGCGCGCCACGCGCGAACGCCCGCTACGCTCCAACACCGTTCATCCCTTGACGCGCAAGCACACGGGAACGAACACCGGTGAGGGAATTCCCGTCGTGCACCTGGATTTCCGCGAAGGCTCCGACGAAATCGTGCTGCAGATGGCGCCCAAAGGCTCCGGTTCGGAGAACATGAGCTTCCTCAAGATGCTCAATCCCTCCGACGGCATCAAGGGCATCCACAAATTCGTGTTGCATTGCGTCTTCGAGGCGGGCGCGCGCCCCTGTCCGCCGGTGATCGTGGGAATCGGACTGGGCGGCACTTCCGACGTTGCCGCGCGCCTGGCAAAACAGGCCAGCTCCTTCCGCAAGATTGGAACTGCGAACGCGGATCCCGACGTGGCCCGCCTCGAGAAAGAGCTTCTCGACGAGATCAACCAGACCGGGCTCGGCCCGCAGGGACTGGGCGGCTCGACCACGGCGCTGGCGGTCAACATCGAGTGGGCGCATACCCACATCAGCCAGAATCCCGTCGCGCTCAACATGCAGTGCTGGCGCGGCGAGCGCTCCGAGGCAACGATCACGTCGTCCGGCGAAGTGCGCTGGCCCGCGGAAGAGATGGTGACTGCGAAATGAGTGAATACCACCTGACAACTCCGCTCGACGAAGCAACCGTCCGCAAGCTCAAGCTCGAAGATCGCGTGTACCTTAACGGCACCCTCTTCGGTATCCGCGACGCGACGCAGATCCGCATGTTCGATGAAGGCGTGCCCGTTCCAACGGACCTCACCGGCGCCGCTTGCATCCACACCGCGCCCGGGGTGAGAAAACGGCCCGACGGGACCTTCGAACAGATCTCGATCGGCACCACCACCAGCACGCGCATGGACCGCTTTGTCCCGCCGCTGCTCAAGGAATGTGGTGTGCGCGCCGTCGTCGGCAAGGCCGGGCTGCTGAAGGGCAGCGTGGATGCGATGAAAGATTTCGGCGCCGTCTATCTCGCCATCGTCGGCGGGGCCGCGGCGCTGGAGACGATCCAGATCGAGGAGATCGAAGCCGTGTACTGGGAAGATCTGATGCCGGAATGCCTCTGGAAGTTCCGCGTCCGCGATTTCGGTCCCCTCA
>JBOGLI010000003.1:0-3545 GCA_050746165.1 Terriglobales bacterium
CCGGCGGTCGCCACCTGGTACAGCAGCGGCTGGAAGGTGTGATGGTTCTTGCGATCGATCAGGACGACGGAGACGTTTGCCCGTGCCAGGCGCATGGCGGCATTCAGGCCGCCGAAGCCGCCGCCAATAATCACCACCCGTGGTGTGCTCACATTCATTGGACGCATGACCAACGGTCAGCGGCGCGGGAAATCTGGGAACGGGGCCCGGGTTCCCTTACAATCGTCTGGTGCATTCCGCTGAATCCCAGTCCACCTTTCGCCGCGGCGCCATCGTGCTGGTCACGTTGCGCGAGCCGCGCGAGAAATTCTGGGGCGCGGTCCTGGAAATCACGACAGCAGGAGTTGGTATCAGCGGTATCAGCCTGAACGGCTTTGACGACTTCATCCGCCAACTGCGCGATGGTGACCCGGTTTCGCCCAGCATCGTCTTCTTCCCCATCCATCGCGTCGAGCGCATTGAGCTGGACTTGGCGAACGGCGAAATTCCGTCGCTCCGCCACCGCTTCCTGGCGCAGTGCGGACAGCCCGCCGAAACGGTCCTGCTCGCGGGAGACGACGCGCAATGAAAGTCCGACAGCTCCTGCTCGCGCCCAACCAGATCACGCTCCTGCGGCTGATTTTTATTCCCTTCATCGTCATCAACATTGCGGGACGCGATTGGCGCTGGGCGCTGCTTCTGCTGGTCGCCGCCGGTGTCAGCGACGGTCTCGACGGCCTGCTCGCGCGCCAACTGCACCAGCAGTCGCGGCTCGGCGAATACCTCGATCCCATCGCGGACAAGCTGCTACTGAGCACGCTTTTTCTCGTGCTGTCGATCGTAGGACAGATTCCGTGGCGCTATACCATCCTGGTGTTCAGCCGCGATCTGTCGATCCTGCTGACCTCGGCGGTGCTCTACGCGACCATCGGATTGCGCGATTTCCGGCCCAGTATTTTTGGCAAGATCAACACCTTCGCCCAGGTTGCGACGATAATTTTTGTCTTGCTCTACAACGTGCACCTGGCGACGTGGGTTTATTGGGGACGCCGGCTCGGACTGTACTCCACCTTCGCCTTCACGCTGGCTTCCGGCATCCACTACATCTTCCTGGTGGGGGCGCGAATTCGCCGGCACGAGAACAGCCGGCAGGCGGTAATCGCACAGCAGACCTCGGTGGCCACGCGGCGGTAAGTGGTACTGGCAATCCTCTTCGTCACACCCTAGAATCAAAGATTCGCCACCACCTTCCGCTCCGCTCCTGTGAGCTGACGGCTGAATGCTGATGGCTGATTGATCGCATGCGCTTCTTCAACACCCTCACCGCCCGCGTCGAAGAGTTCCAGCCCTCCCAGGACAAACTCGTCCGCATGTATGCCTGCGGGCCCACGGTGTACAACTTCGGCCACATCGGGAATTTCCGCACCTTCATCGCCGTGGACATCCTCCGGCGCTTCCTGCGGCAGAGCGGGTACAAGCTGCGCCACTGCATGAACATCACCGACGTCGATGACCGCATCATCGAGAACTCGGCCAAACTCGGCATCAGCGTGCAGGAGTACACGAAAAAGTACGAGAAGGCGTTCCTGGAGGATTCGGGGTTTCTCAACATCGAGCGGCCGGAGATCCTCGCCCACGCCACCGAGCACATCGAAGACATGGCCCGCGTCATCAAGGGCTTGGTCGAAAAGGGCGACGCCTACCGCGCCGACGACGGCTCGTATTACTTCCGCGTCTCCTCGTTTCCGCAGTACGGAAAATTGTCGAAGAAGGACCTGCACGCCAATGTCGATGGGGCGCGTGTGGATTCCGATCGCTTCGACAAGGAAGAGGCGCGGGATTTCGCGCTCTGGAAAGCTCCCAAACCGGGCGAGGCGTTCTGGCAGACCGAGATCGGGCCCGGGCGGCCGGGCTGGCACATCGAGTGCTCCGCGATGGCGATGAAGTATCTGGGCGAATCCTTCGACATCCACTGCGGGGGCGAGGACCTGATTTTCCCGCACCACGAGAATGAAATCGCGCAGTCCGAAGGTCTCACTGGAAAAACCTTCGCCCGCTTCTGGTTCCACTCGCGCTTCCTGCTCATCGAGGCGGAGAAGATGGCGAAGTCGGCGGGGAACTTCTTCACCGTCCGCGACCTGATCCTGCGCGGGCACAAGCCAACCTCGATCCGCTTTCTGCTCGCGTCGGTTCCCTACCGCAAGCAGCTCAACTTCACCTTCGACGGCCTGAAACAGGCGAAGGAGTCGATCGATCGCCTGCGCAACTTCAAACTCCGCCTGCAAAGCTCCAGCTATCCCGCCGGTGCGAACGAGACCATGCGGCAGTTGGCGAAGAGCACGCGCGAGCGCATGACCGCCGCCCTCGCCGACGACTTGAACACCGCCGAGGCGCTGGCCGCGATGTTCGACATGGTGCGCGAAGCGAATACCGCCGCCGATGCCGGCCACGTGCGGTCCGAGGACGTTCAGCCTCTGCTCGGTGCGTTGGATCAGTTCGACGAGATCTTCGCCGTTCTGCCCGATGACGACGCGGAGAAGATCCGGTTCATCTTGGACTGGGCAAAGGCGGAAGGCCGCCTCCAGGAAGCTAGCGAAGGTACGGTGGAATCGGCGAAGTCGGCGGAGTTGAGCGATGAGAAGATCGAGGCGCTGATCTCTGAACGCCAGGCCGCGCGCAAGGCAAAGAACTTCAAGCGGTCCGACGAGTTGCGCGATCAGCTGGCCAGCGCCGGCATCATCCTGGAAGATACGAAAGATGGCGTGCGGTGGAAGCGGAAGTAGTGCTGAGTGCTTAGCGCTGAGCCGGAAAACCTTTCCTAACGTCCGGTTGCGTGGCCGACCTTGCGGTCGATGAATTTCGCCCCGTAGCGGCCTCCGCTCTGCTGGCGAATGATCACGCGAGCGATCACCATAGGGCCATCCTCTTGCATGCGGTAGTGCAGGACGACCTCCGAATCCACCGGCAGCTCCTGCGCGCAGGCGAACGAGACTCCACCTTCGCTCATGTCGAAACCTTCGGCTGTAAAGGTCTTGTGGCCGGCAGCGCAATCCATCCGGCAGATGATCGGCTTGCGAATCTCGATGCGGCGCTCCATGGGGCCCTCCGGGTCGCGCACAGCATAGCCGAAAAACATCCTTGAAAATAGCGGAAGTCTCTGCCGATCGTTCTTTCGGTTAATCAGTCGCCATCGGAGCAACGCGTCGGTCGAGGAATTTCGCTCCGTAACGATGTCCACTCTGCTGGCGGATGAGCACGCGGGCGATGACCAGGGGGCCATTGTGCTGCATGCGATAGCGCAGCGTAGCCTCCGAATGAACGGGCAGCAGTTGCGGGCAGGCAAAGGAGATGCCGGTCTCGCTCATGTCACAACCGTCGGCGGTAAACGTCTGTTCTCCGGCACTTCCTTCCATCCGGCAAATGATCGGCTTGCGAACCGCAACACGCCGCTCCATGGGGCCCTCCGGGTCAGCACAGAATAGCCTAAACAAACGGGTAGAGGTAGGGGGATATGCCAAACCCAGGGTCGATTGTCGATTGTCGATTTTCGATTGCCGAGTTCATCC
>JBOGLI010000004.1:0-11375 GCA_050746165.1 Terriglobales bacterium
ATCGCCGAGCGCACTAAGCGTGCCGGCGTCGCGGTGGGGCTGGCATGGACTCCGGCCGGCGGCGACATCCTCTTCATCGAAGCGACGAAGATGAAGGGTAAGGGTGAGTTCAAGATCACGGGCCAAATCCAGGACGTCATGCGCGAATCGATGGAAGCCGCGCGCAGTTGGGTGCGGTCGAACGCGATCTCGCTGGGTGTGGATGAGGACTTCTTCACCAAGTGGGACCTCCACATCCACGTGCCGGCGGGCGCTATTCCGAAGGACGGCCCTTCGGCCGGCATCACCATCGTGACCGCCTTGGTCTCGCTGTTGAGCGGCCGCCCGGTGCGTCCGTTCACGGCGATGACGGGCGAGATCACGCTCAGCGGCAACGTCCTGCCCATCGGCGGCATTAAGGAGAAATTCCTGGCTGCCAAGCGCGCAGGCGTGAAGGACTGCATCTTTCCGGCGGACAACAAGACGAACATCGAGGAAGACCTGACTCCGGAACAACTCGATGGCGTGAACATTCATTACGTCAGTTCGCTGGAAGACGTCCTGAACATCGCGCTGCCCTCGACTAAGGCCGAGGAAAAGCAGGATCAGGACAACCGGAATGCGGTGCTGGCCGGCTCTCCGGCGCAGTCGCACCAACCGGCGTCGGTGGCGTAATCCTAACCAGTAGCGCTGGCTTCCAGCCGGCAGTAGCGAGGGCATCTTGCCCTCGCATTCTTTTTTGCACCGTGGAGGTGTCAACGGCGGACGGCGCTCGATGTGCTATGTTTCCGTCGATGTCCTCGGGACCAACCTCTACTGGGCGCGCCGATACTCGCGCTCGTGACTGGCCGCTGGTCGCCGTCGCTCTTCCGCTGATCGGCGTCGCGCTGTGGCGAATCGCCGTGTTCGCGGCACACGTTCCCATTGCAGCCGCGTTTCAGCACGACTATGAGGAAGGGAACATCCTCAACGCGCTGCTGCGGATCACGCGTGGTTCCACGCCATATCCGGACCCGCACGTACTTCCCAGCATCCTCAATCCGTACGGTCCGGCGGCATATTACTTGCTCGCGGTTCCAGCGAAGCTATTCGGCGTTACATTCTTCTTCCCGCGCCTGATGATTATCTGCTGCACGGTAGCCGTCGCGGCTGTTGTGGCCATCGAAGCTCGGCGGTTGAACCGATCGTGGATTCTCGGAGTCGCGTTCGGGTTCGTGTTCCTCGCAATTCCCAACATCCAGCAATGGATGTGGCTGCTGCGGGTCGATCTGCTCGGATTGGCGTTCACCGCTGCCGGGCTGATCGTTTTTTCTCGCGAACTGGAAAACCATCCCGAGAGCCCGCGCACGTTCATTCCCGCGTTGCTCTTCGCCATCGCCATCCTGGTGAAACCGACCCTGCTTGCCGCGCCAGCCGCCTGTTTTACCGCGCTTGTTCTGCGCCGCGATTTCCGCACGGCCGCGCGCCTGACGTTGCAAACGGCGGCCGTGTTTGGCGGAGTCCTGGGCGCAGTCGCCGTCGCCACCCGCGGCGCTGTTCTCACCGATATCTTCCTCACGCACCCCGATCCCTTCTCGTTTCACGTATTCACGCAGGGGCTGACGGCGATGATCGTCGCTTCCTGGCCGCTGGTCCTGCTCGCAGGCGTGGCCCTCGCGCGCGATGTTGGTGCGCGACGATTCTCACCGGCGGTACTGTGGATCGTGTTCGCCACCGCGACTGCACTGACGGCAGGCAAGCTCGGTTCGAACAGCAATCATTTCGTCGAATGGAACGCAGCCCTTTGCATCGCCGCCGCCGCAGGTCTTGATGAAATCCGGCGAGCGTTCCGCTCCAGCGCTGCGCCCGCCGCCGCGCTTGCTCTAATCGCTATCGTCCTCGCCATTCAGCCCGCCTTCGCCACGGAGCCGGTGAACCGCGATTGCGCGCACGCCTACGAATCCGTTCGGCGCGAATCCGGCGACATCATCTCCGAAAACGTAGGCGCGCTCGTGCTCGGCGGAAACAAGGTGTGGGTTTCGAATCCGTACGTTCTGGCGCAACTGGTCGAGCACTCCGGCTGGTCCGATGCCGCTCTGGTCGAAATGGTCCGCGAGCGGCGTTTTGCAGCGATCTATACGCACTACGATTATGTCGGCATCCCCGCCTACCTCGCGCATGGCACCGAGCGCGCCTCTCCGGAACTGCTGCGCGCCATGGCCGCGAATTACGCCGCCTCACCCGGTTTCGACTGCAGTGACCTGGCGGTCGTTTACCGGCCGAAAGCTCCCGCCGCGATACAATCGACACAGGTCCGGTAACCGCCATTTCCATGCAGGTTCGCGTACTTTTCTTTGGGATTCTCAAGGACGTGCTTGGCCGCGACGCCGACGCGCTCTCCCTCTCCGAGGGTGCGACCGTTCGCGACCTGGTCGCCCATTTCGCTGCGCAATCGCCGCGCCTGCAGGACCACCTGCGCTCGATCGCAGTTTCCGTCAACCAGGAATTTGCTACCGCGACAGCACCGCTGCATGACGGCGATGAGGTAGGGCTGCTTCCTCCGGTGAGCGGCGGTTCCGGAGCGGTCACCGATGCGGCCGAGCCGTACGTCCGCATCGTTCGCGACCGCATTATTCCGCACGACATTATTCCTCCACTGGAGCGCCCGGACGACGGTGCGGTCGTCATCTTCGACGGCATCGTCCGCAACCACAGCCGCGGGCGCCGCACCCTGTACCTTGAGTACGAGTCCTACGAACAGATGGCGCTCAAGCTACTGCGCGACCTCGCCGGGCAGGCAATCTCGAAATTCGATGTCCGCACCGCCGCGGTCGTCCACCGGTTGGGGCGAATCGAGATCGGCGAGAGCAGCGTCCTGATTGCCGTATTTTCCGCGCATCGAGCGGCGGCCTTCGACGCGTGCCGCTTTCTCATCGACACGCTCAAGAAAACCGTTCCCATCTGGAAGAAGGAATTCTTCGAAGACGGCGCAGTATGGGCCGATGGCGAACCGTTTCCGCCCGAAATCGCAACTTCGGAACGAAACCGGAGTTCAAGTGAGTAGCGCCGTTCGCGTGTTCGCGAATTTGTGTGGACCTTTGCCCGATCATTCCAAGAAATCGTGGTTCCACTTCCTGATCACCGATCACCGATCACTGATCACCGTATTATTGGCGATTCTGCTTTCCGTGCCTACGTTGGCTGTCGCTCAAGACCCAAATGACGAAACCTTCCGCGTCGACGTCAAGCTAGTCAACGTCTTCGTCACCGTTACTAACCAGCAAGGTGCTCCCGTCGGTGGCCTGCAAAAGGACAATTTCAAGCTCTACGAGGACGGTGTGCCGCAGAAGATCGCGGTATTCGATCGCCAGTCCGAGCTGCCGCTTTCCATCATCCTCGCCGTGGATGCGAGCCTCAGTACCAAGCGCGACCTGAAACTCGAGCTCCAGTCCGCCCGCAAGTTCGCCAACGATATCCTTCGTCCGCAGGACAAGCTCTCGCTCTACCAGTTCAGCGAGATCGTCGAGGAGCTCGTGCCCTTTACCAGCGACCTGAAGCTGATCGACCGCGGAATCGAGCGCGTGCACGTGCGCTCCGCTACCGCCCTGTACGACGCCATCTTTCTCAGCTCCGACGCACTGATGAAGCGCCAAGGCCGAAAAGTGATGGTCCTCATTACCGACGGCGGCGATACCGTCAGCTCGGTGAAGTATGCCGAGGCGCTGCGCGAGGCGCAAATCGCCGAGGCGATTGTTTACCCGATCATCGTTGTCCCGATCGAATCCAGCGCCGGGCGCGATCTTGGCGGGGAGCACGCGCTTATCCAGATCGCCCGCGATACCGGGGGCAAATACTATTACGCCAGCAGCCTCGACCAGCTCGACGAGGCATTCCGCCAGATCAGCGATGAACTACGGACCCAGTACCTGCTCGCCTACTATCCCTCGCAGCGCCTCGCCGAGAGCGATTTCCGGCGCATCAACGTCGATGTCGTTGCTCCCAATGCCGCCGATCTCAAGGCCCGGTACCGTACCGGCTACTACACCTCGAAAGCGCACTGAACCGGCACCTTGCGCACGCCTCATCGCACAGGGGCCATACTCATTTCCATGCGCCATGAGCCCTCCGCCCTGTGCCATAATGGCCCCATGCCTTTCCGGATCCAAGGGATCTCCAGTCCCGTAAAAAAAGCCAAAACACCGCCGCCCGAGGAAACGTTTGAAGAGGCGGCATACCTGAAATCGCTTGGCGAAAAACAGAAATCCGTCAGCGTGAAGCTGATGGGCGGGGAAGTCCTCCGCGGCTGGATCGAATATTATGATCGCAACATGATTCGCCTCACCCGCGAAGGTGCGCCGAATCTGTTTATCTTCAAGCACGAAATCATGTGGATCTCCGAGGATGGGGGACCCAAGCGGCGCTGAATCATCGGGTAACCCGGTGATTTGGCCACCGGCTGACCGTCGCGCAGATCACCAGTTCATCAGATCACCAGCTTCCATGCCCAACGACTTCATTCCCGCGATGGAGGAGATCGCCCGCGAGGCCGGGGCGTTGCTGCTCGACGCTTTTCAACGCCGCATCGGCTATACCTACAAGGGCGATGTGGACCTTGTCACCGAGGCCGATCGCGCCTCCGAAAAACTGATTGTCGGTCGCATCTCCGCCCTTTGGCCCGGTCATGACCTGATCGGCGAAGAGGGGGCCCGGCGCGAATCGGGTAGTGAATATCGCTGGTATATCGACCCGCTCGATGGCACGACGAACTTCGCGCACGGCTTCCCGGTCTTCTGCGTTTCGCTCGGCCTGGACCGCGCCGGCGAGCGCATCGCGGGTGTCGTTTATGACCCCACGCGCGATGAGTTATTCGCCGCGGAAAAGGGAAGTGGCGCCTTCCTGAACCACCAGCGCATCAAGGTCTCGCGCGTACAGAAGCTCGAGGAAAGCCTCACCGGCACCGGATTTCCCAGCCACAAGCGCCACAAGAACCCGAACATCCACTTCTACCACGAGATCACGCTACGAACGCACGGCGTCCGTCGGGCCGGCTCCGCCGCGCTCGACCTGGCCTGCGTCGCGTCCGGCCGCCTTGATGCGTTTTGGGAGTTCAACCTGAATCCGTGGGACACCGCGGCGGGCGTCCTGCTGGTAACGGAGGCGGGTGGCAAGCTTACCGACATGCGCGGCGGACCGTGGCTGATCGATAGCCGCGAAACGCTTGCCAGCAATGGGCTCCTGCACACACCAATGGTTGAGTTGATGGCTGACATTTTCGCGGGCCGCGTGGGCGAGTTGCCCAATCCTGCCGAGTACGACAAGATGGGTAAAGTGTAATTTGTAATTTGGAAAGTCAGGCGGCACCGCTACACCACACCCCCATCGATTACCACTTTGCAAATCACAAATTACCAATTACAAATCTAACCTGATGCCCACACTGATCTCTCAACCCACTCGCGTCACTGCCGCCGGAAACAAACCCAAGCTTATCGACGAATACGTTGGCCGGGTCAATTCGCAGACGCCCGCGCTCAGCGTCGCACACATGCGCAGCCCCGGGGGCTGGGTCGAGCCAGGCCAGCGTCCCGAGTTCGATGAATTCACCGTGGTGCTGAAGGGATTGCTGCGCGTCCGGCATGATGGCGGTGAAATCGATGTCCACGTCGGCCAGGCCGTAATTTCCTACAAGGGCGAGTGGGTGCAGTACTCCACGCCCGAAGCCGATGGCGCAGAATACATCGCCGTCTGCCTGCCGGCGTTCTCCATGGACACGGTTCACCGCGATGATTCCTGAGTTCTTGGTTGTTAGTTTTTGGTCGTTGGTGAGCGGCAGACGCAGAAGCAACGCTATTCGTCCGATCGATCAACCAAGAACTAAGAACCAAAAAAACGCCGGCTGTTTCCAGCCGGCGTTCTAGTCAATGCAATGACCGTTTACTGAGCAGGCTTTGCCGCGGCCTTCCGCGCCCTGTGGTGCGTCGTGCGGGGCGGCTTCTGGCCAGGATACTGCTGTCCGCGGACCTTCACGGTTGACTCGTCAAAGGTCTGCGTTCCTTCCTTGGTGAAGTTCGCTCCCTGCGGCACCAGCCAGATCTCGGAAGTGTTCGTGCCGGCATTGCCAGTGCGCACCTCGATGCGGTTCGGGTCGATACCCTTCTCCTGCGTCAAGTACGCCTTGGTGTTGACGGCGCGCTCCTCGGCGAGAGTCGTCGGATCCGGCGCTCTCTTTCCGGTGGCGGGCTCGGCGTTGCCGACGACCACGGCCTTGGCGTCTGCTTCACGCTGCAGACGCAGGGCCACATCGTCGAGAATCGCCTTGGCTTCGTTGTCCACGCGCGCCGGCCGTTTCTTGTCCTTGAACTGAATTTCATTCAGTTTGCTGGCCTGCGGCGCCGGCGGCGGAACCTCCACGTTGAAGCTGCTTGAGGTATTGGCCGACATGTTGCGATCATCGGTGACCGTGCTGTTGACCGTCACCTGACCTGCCGGCAACCCTGCCGTATCCACCGTGGCGTTCGGGCCGTTCGGCGTGAGCCGTCCACCCGACGTCGTGTGGTTGTAGGTTAACGGACGATTGTCCGGGCTCTGGCCGGTGCAACTGATCGTTACCGGCTGTCCGGATTGGACGGTCGTTGGATTTGCGCTGCACTGAATGGTCGGCGGATGCTTGGGCGGCTCCTGGATCGTGAAACTCGCGTTGCACGTCGCGGGTACGCCCTTCTTCGCCTTCGGATCGGTTACGGTTGAGGTGACGGTGTAGCTTCCTGGCGCCAGTCCGGTTGTGTCCACTCGCGCCGTCTCGGCCGTGCCTTCCAACTTGCCGCCCGTCGTGTTGTACGCATAGGTGACGGTGTGGTTCTTCGGGATGTTGGTCGCCGACGTGTTGACCGTGATCGGTTCGCCCGCCATTACGGACGTCGGGTTGGCCGAACACGTGGAGGCCAGCGGCGGCAGCGGAGGCTCCCCGCCGAAACTGACCAGGATGCCCGTGCGCAGCCGCGCACCCGACAGGTTCGTGGTTCCGGCAGCTATCGGATAATAATTTTGGTGCGCCCAGACATAGTCCGCCTGCAGCATCCGCCACCCGATATGCGGCGTAATCGGAATGTCGAAGCCGCCGCCGGTAATGAGTGCGACGCCGTTTCTCGTGCCCAGTCCGGTCACCGACAACCGGTGCAATCCGACCATTCCTTCAAGGAAGGGTTGGAAATGCTCCTGACGGAATTTCACCTGTGGCCCGAACGTCACTGTCGCAGCGTTAAACAAATTGCTCCAGTGCACGTCGGAATCCACCGTGAGTCCCACGTAGGGGGCGAAGTTGTAGGTCGTCGCAACGCCAAAACCCTTGTTTGCGCTCTTGAGCGCCGTTGCGCCGACATTCCCGCCCGCGTTATACCAGGAGTAGCCGCCGAAAATCTCTACTTTCGGAGTCGGCTGATCTTGGGCGAAGGCAGCCGAGGAAACGAGCAGAAAGGTGAGGGCCAGTGGGAGCCAATACCGGCCAGTACATTCGCGAAGTGACATGCTTGCTCCTCCGGAACTTCTCGAGACCGATTGCAAGATTGTTGTGAGCTTACGCTCTAAAGGGGCCCGTAACACTAGAACGAAAAACAATTCATCCGCAAACGTGGGATTGTATCGCATCATGACGGAACTTCAAAATCAACTGCCCGTCATTACTCTGATACCACCCTCAATACCATTTCTGTGCCGCTTTCCAGCTTTACGTCTTTGCCGGTCGACGAGATGATGGAGCCCTGCGTGGTTGCCGCCGTCGCCGACTGTAACGTATAGCCCGGCAGGCCGATCGCGCCCTGCGTGGTGGAGTTCAACGTCGAACTTGTCGTCGCGCCAGCCACACCCGTCGTATTGTTGACCGCGCCGCCGGCCGCGCCTACCGTTTCTCCGCCTACGTTACCGGCTGTCTGGCCGACCGCACCCGCCGTATTTCCGACAGCCCGTCCGGCGCCATTCACGGTTCCGCCGATCAGCCCACCGCCACTCCCCCCTCCGCTTGGCGCTACGCCCCCGGCAGATGCCGGACTGCCCATCTGGTCCTCATCGCCCATGTTCATTGCGGTGTTTGCTGTATGGTTCGCCGCTGATAATGCCTGTATCACGGCATGGACCGGCACCTCGTGACCTTTGCCAATCGCAGCCCGGTCGAAGATGATTCCCAACGACGACTCGCTGTCGCCTTTTGAGCGCGCGCTTGCCTTGGTTACGTGGCCAATCAGCTTCGAACCTTTGGGGATGGTCCTCTCGCCTTGGCCTTTCACCGCGCGCGTGGTCTTAGCTATGACCTCATCGCCTTCTTTCGCCTTCTTCGCGTCGATTGATTTCGACAATACCGCGTCGATCGTGGTCCCCGCGTCGAACGAAGCTGAGCCGGCACTGGAGCTTGTGTTTGCATTCGCCTGGCCTGTGCCGCCGGCACTCGCCTGCCCATTGCCGCCCGAACGTTGCCGCCCGGCTTTTTCCGAGCCCGACACGGAGGTTTGCGTTTGCGCATTGGCTCCTGTTTGTCCCGCCTGCACGCTCGTGTTCGTCGACGCGCCCGTATTGGACTGCGCCTGCGTGTCATTTTGTCCAATGGCAAAGCTCGAGAGCGCTGCAACCACAATAACGATTCTGAATGCCTTCACCTTTTCATCCTCCTTGAGTGCATCGGCCGTGCGCGGAAGCGAACAAGCAACTGAGGCCGAGTGCTCCATCTGGGATGCACTTCCTGCGAGTCCGGTCCATTTACTAACTGGTAATATCTCGTGACTGACCTCCGCGGGCTTGGCCTGCAGAACAAAAGGTTTCGGCCTGCCGGGTAAGCGAAAAAGCTACTGCCGCGTTGTTCTGTGCATCCCATTGCAAGTACCCGGCCCTTTTGGCGGCTCGCCGGTGGGTTCATCTCGGCTGAGCTGGTTTGCAACTGTCCTGAGCGGAAATTGACAACCTCCAGAGCGGCGCTGGGCCGCCAGTCGGTTGCGTAACCATGCCCTTCCGGTCGACAATGGAGTACAGGCCCTCATGAAACAAGATCGTGTATTGATCGTCGAAGACGAGGAAAACGAGCGCACCGGGCTGGCCGAGTTGGTCACGCTTTGGGGTTTCAAAGTTGACACTGCCAACGATGGCCTCGATGCCCTCGAGAAGATTGAAGTCCACGCTCCGTCGATCGTCGTCACCGACATGATGATGCCGCGCATGGACGGCCTCGAGCTGCTGCGCCGCATCGCCGAGATGCCACAGGCCTGCAAAGTGGTCGTCATGACCGCGCACGGCAGCGTCGATAGCGCCGTCGAGGCCATGAAAATCGGCGCCTACGATTACATCCAGAAGGGCAACGACCCCACTCGCCTGCGCACCATCCTGCGCCATGCCGTCTCCGAGCAGGACGCGCAACGCGAACTCGAGATTGTTCGCCGCACCCTTCGTGATAAAGGCGTCATGGGTCGCCTGGTGGGCGCTTCGCGAAAGATGCAGGAAGTCTTCCACCTGGTTGAGATGGTCGCGCCCAGCACCGCCTCGGTCCTGATCACCGGCGAGAGCGGCACCGGCAAGGAAATGGTGGCGCGTACGGTGCACGAGCTCAGCCCGCGCAAAGACAAGCCGTTCATCGCCATCAACTGCGCCGCGATCCCTGAAACGCTCATCGAAAGCGAGATCTTCGGGCACGAGAAAGGCGCATTCACCGGAGCGCTCGAGCGCCGCGTCGGCTGCTTCGAACTTGCCGAAGGCGGTACTCTCCTGCTCGACGAGATCGGTGAGATGCCCGCCGGTACGCAGGCCAAGCTCCTGCGCGTACTCGAGGAACGCCGGCTCCGCCGGCTCGGCAGCAAGACCGAAACCACGGTGGACGTGCGCGTCCTCGCCGCAACCAACAAGGTCCCCGAGGACGCCGTTGGCAAGGGCGAGCTGCGCCAGGACCTCTATTACCGTCTCAACGTCTTCAGCGTTCACATGCCACCACTGCGCGAGCATAAGGAAGACTTGAAGGAACTGGTCGCCGCCATTCTCCCGGAGGTCAACCAGAAGCACGGCCGCAAGGTGCAGATGGTGAGCGATTCGGTGATGCAGATCTTCCATCAGTACGCGTGGCCCGGCAATGTGCGCGAACTGCGCAACACCCTGGAGCGCGCGGTCATCGTCTGCGAGGGCTCCGTCGTTGAGAGCAAGCACATGCCGCCGGGATTCGGCAATGTGACGCCACGCCAACCGGTGCAGGAGGCCAATGCCGTCCGCCTCGGCGTCGGCACCACGGTCGGGGAAGCCGAGCGGCTGCTCATCCTCAAGACGCTGGAAGCCACGAATAACAACAAGACGCGCGCGGCGGAGATTCTCGGCATCAGCCTGAAGACGCTGCATAACAAGCTCAAGGAGTACGGCACGCAATCGGTCGCTACCGCCAGCTAGTTGTCGGTTGCTCGTTGCTGGTTGTTCGTTCAAGAACGCGATTGGATCCCGACTTCCTTCGCTGACTCAAGCGCTTCCGCCGCGACGAGCATTGGCAAACAAGCAACTAGCCACTAGCAACTAGCAACCAGCAACTGTTTTCATGCGGCTCAAGACCAAGCTCGTCATCGCGATCACCGCCATGGTGGTCGCCCTGGTTACCGCGCTCTCCTTCGTCTACGTTGCCCGCACCGTCCGCGAGCGCATCGGCGAGGCTTACAAAGACGGCGATTTTGTCGCTCACCAGATCTTCAACGGGGCGCGCGAGGCCTTGCAGACCGACGTCACCAACCAGGCCAACCTCGACGACGACACGAAAAAGCTCGATCCCAACGATCCCGAGCAGGTGCGCAAGGCGATCGAGAACAGCCTGCAAACCGATCCCGGCCTCAATAACCTGCTGCAATCGATCGTTGGCTACATGCCCGAGATCTACGACGCCGCCATCGTCAACACGCACGGCATCGCCGTGCTGCACACGGAAATCGATTCCCAGGGCAAGCTGATGGCCCCGCGGCCGCCTTTCGATGCGCTTCGCCGTGCAAGCCTTTGGCAGCAGTTGAAGATGCTTTACGGCGAGCCGCAGGTATTCGGAGTGACGCTCGCGTTGCAGCGCGGTGGCAAACCATTCGGCGAAATCCGCGTCGGCATACAAACCGTTTTCTTGCAGAACGACCTCAAGCCGCAACTGAACCGGACCTTCCAGATCGCGGCGTTGTCGATCCTGATCTCCTTTCTGCTGGCCGCCCTCCTTTCCAATGTTGCCCTTCGCCCTCTCGAGACCATCAGCCAGCGCCTGGATCGCCTCTCCGCCGGAGAAGTTGACACCGCTCCCGAGCCGGTCGGCAGGCAGGACGAAGTTGGCGTGGTCACGAGCAAGATCAACCGCATCGGCCGCCAGATGCGCGACGTCCAGGAAGTCTTCTCCGCCTTGAAGGAAAACCTCGACCAGATCATGGGGAACCTTCAGG
>JBOGLI010000005.1:0-3418 GCA_050746165.1 Terriglobales bacterium
TCGGTGGGCACCGTGCGGGCGCAGCAGGTGGCGCAGTTGTCCGCGCAGATCGTCGCCTCGGTGCGCAAGGTTAATGTCGCCGAGGGCGCGACGGTACGCGCCGGGGAAGCGCTAATCGTGCTCGACAGCGCGCAGCAGCAGGCCGGTGTGGAAAGCGCGAATGCGGCGATTCGCACCGCACAGCAGGAGATCGCGGCCGCCGAAGCTGACGCGTCGCTCGCTGCGAGCACGCTCAAGCGCTACGAATTGCTCCAGGAGAAGCGCTCCGTCAGTCCCCACGAAATGGACGAAGTACAAGCACGGGCGAAGGCAGCGACCGCGCGACGCGACCTGGCGCAGGCGCAGCTCGCGCAGGCGGAGGCGGGACAGGCGCAGGCGCGCACCGTGCAAGGCTACACGGTCATCCGCGCACCATTTGACGGGATCGTGACCGCCAAGCTGGCCGACCCGGGAGCGATGGCTGCGCCGGGCGTGCCGCTGCTGGTCGTAGAGGACACCCGCAAGTTCCGTCTGGAAGTGACCGTCGATGAAGGCAAGATCGCCGACGCCAAGATGGGTGAAAGCGTTCCCGTCACGCTGGATGCGCTGGGCGACGCCGAACTCCAGTGCAAGGTCGTGCAGATTGTGCCGGCAGCCGATCCGGGCAGCCGCAGTTTTCTCGTAAAGCTGGAGCTGCCGCCGGACTCGCGCATCCGCTCCGGTCTGTTCGGTCGTGCGGTGTTCGCTCACGGAACACGTCAGGCGACCGTGGTGCCGAGTGCTGCGGTCATCCAGCGCGGCCAACTGCAAGCGGTGTACGT
Organism: Terriglobales bacterium; assembly: GCA_050746165.1. Taxonomy (GTDB): domain Bacteria; phylum Acidobacteriota; class Terriglobia; order Terriglobales; family Acidobacteriaceae; genus DAISJI01. The sequence goes on from JBOGLI010000005.1 coordinate 801, forward strand.
GGTGGACGACAAGAACATCGCTGACTTGCGCTACATCACGCTGGGACGCAACCTGGGTCAGAAAGTGGAAGTGCTGTCGGGACTCGCGTCGGGTGAGCGGATTGTTTTCGATCCGGCAGGACGCGAATTGGCGGGCAAGAAGGTCGAGGACTAAGCCATGGCTGACCTTCGTCTGGCGGGCAAAATCGCGATGGGGTTCATCCAGTCGAAGCTGACGCCGCTGGTGATCATGGCGGCGCTGCTGCTGGGTGTGTTCGCCATTTGGAAAACGCCGCGCGAAGAAGAGCCGCAGATCATTGTGCCCATGCTCGACGTCTTCGTACAAATGCCCGGTGCTTCCGCCAGCGAGGTCGAGCAGCGCGCCACCATTCCGATGGAGAAGCTCATGCGCGACGTCCCGGGCGTGGAGTACGTGTACTCGATCAGCCGGCCCGGGCTGAGCATGCTGATCGTGCGCTTCTATGTTGGACAGAAGGAAGAAGACGCGATCATTCGTACGTACAACAAGCTGTACTCAAATTTTGATCGTATCCCACCCGGTGTTTCCCAGCCGATCATCAAAGTGCGCTCGATCGACGACGTGCCCATCGTCGCACTGACGCTGTGGGGCGGAAAATACGACGCCTACCGGCTGCGACGCATCGCCGGAGAGCTGGAGAACCAACTCAAGCAGATCGACGATGTCGCGGAGACGCACATCATTGGCGGACAACCGCGACAGATGCGGGTGGTCCTCGACACGGAACGACTGGCGGCATACGGACTCTCTCCGGCGGCGCTGGCCGGGCAGTTGCAGGCGTCGAACGAGCGCGCTGAGGCGGGCAGCTTCGCCGCTGGTAACCAGGAGCTGCGCGTCGAAGCCGGCAGTTTCTTCAATTCGCCGCAGGAACTGTTGCAGGTCGTGGTCGGTGTGCACGCGGGAAAACCCGTGTATCTGCGCGATGTTGCCAAACTTGAGGACGGACCCGCGGAGCCGGGTACGTATGTCTTGTACGCCAATGGCGCAGCCGCGAAAGGCAGGTCATCGGGTGAGGTTCCGGCCGTCACCATTACTCTGGCGAAGCGGAAGGGCACGAACGCCAGCGACATCGCCGAGCGCGTGCTCGGGCGTGTCGATTCGCTGAAGGGCTATCTGCTGCCCAAGGACTTGAACGTCACCGTTACCCGCAACTACGGCGAAACGGCGAAGGACAAATCCGACGAACTGCTCAAGCACCTGCTCATCGCCACATTGTCAGTGACGCTGTTGATCGCGCTGGCGCTGGGCTGGCGCGAGTCCGGGGTCGTGCTGCTCGCCGTGCCGGTCACGCTCGCGTTGACCCTCGCCATCTTTTACTTCTTCGGCTACACCCTGAACCGGGTCACGCTCTTCGCGCTCATCTTTTCCATCGGCATATTGGTGGACGACGCGATCGTTGTCGTCGAGAACATCGTCCGCCATTTCCGATTGCCGGAGAACCACGGGCGACCGCTGGCGCAGGTCGCGGTCGAAGCCGTGGATGAGGTCGGAAATCCCACCATCCTCGCGACGTTCGCGGTGATTGCCGCCATCCTGCCCATGGCATTCGTGCGCGGGCTGATGGGCCCCTACATGCGTCCGATCCCGGTGGGCGCATCCGCGGCCATGATGTTTTCGCTGCTGGTTGCGTTCGTGGTATCGCCGTGGGCGGCGCTGCGCCTGCTGCATCACTACGCCGAAGCCAACGGGCACGGACACCACGAGGCCGAGGGATGGAGCACAAAGTTTTACCGCCGCATCATGACTCCGCTGATCGCGGATGCCCGCAAGCGCTGGATGTTCCTGGGCGGCGTGGTCGTGCTTCTGCTGCTTGCGTGCTCGCTCGTGGCTTTCAAACTAGTCCGGGTGAAGATGCTGCCCTTCGACAACAAGAGCGAGTTCCAGGTCATCATCGACATGCCGAATGGCACCACGCTGGAGCAGACGACCGCGGCGGCCCAGGCGCTGGGACACTATCTTGGAAACCAGCCCGAAGTCACGAATTACCAGATCTACAGCGGGACCTCGGGCCCTTACAACTTCAACGGCCTGGTGCGGCACTACTTCCTGCGCAGCGGGCCGAACCAGGCTGACATCCAGGTCAACCTCCTCGATCGCCACCAGCGCAGCGCCGACAGCCACGATATTGCCAAGCGCGTCCGCCCGGCACTAGACGAGATCGCGGAAAAATACGGAGCGCGCATCAAGGTGGCGGAGGTCCCGCCCGGACCGCCTGTGATCGAGACGCTGGTCGCCGAAGTGTACGGACCGGAACCGAAAGAGCAGATCGAGTTGGCGGCGCAGATCAAGAAAGTCTTCCAGACGACACCCGGCGTGGTGGACGTGGACTGGATGGTCGAAGATCCGCAGACCAAGTACGACCTGAAGGTGGACCTCGACAAGGCCGCGCTGCACGGGATCTCGGCGGCGGATGTCTCGCGTACGCTGCAGATTGCTTTGGGCGGCAGCGAGGCCGGACTGCTGCACGTGGCCGAGTCTCGCGAGGACATTCCCATCCATGTGCAGCTTTCGCGCGCAGACCGCTCGGGAATCGATCAACTGCTTGCGCTCAAAATGCCCACCCCCGGCGGCAGCCAAGTCTCTCTCGCCGAACTGGTGA
>JBOGLI010000006.1:0-4258 GCA_050746165.1 Terriglobales bacterium
GGCTTGGACCGGATGCGATCGAGGTTAAACAGCACCAGCGGCGCGACGACGAACAATGCCATCTCCAGCCAGAAGTAGAACGTCTCCGGCCGTGCCATGAAAAGGTATGCGCCGGCATGTTGCCGCAGCAGGTCGACGAAGCGGAACACGCCGAAGATCACCAGCAACGGCGTAATGACTCGAGACAGTTCGCCGAGCAGCGAAGGATCGATCTTCGCCTTCAGCGAGCGCATGGAGAGATAGAGTGCGATGATGACCATCGCAAGTCCGGCAGGCAGGGCAGAGAGATAAAACTGCGTCGTCTCATAATTGCTGTACCACAACGGATATTCCTTGCCCTTGAAGATGATGAACAGCCCGCCCAGGAACGATTGGTGCAGGGAAGAGAGCAGCACGCCGATCAGCACCAAGCCGATCAACACGCGATGCTGCCAGGTGAGAAGCCGTTCGCGCAGGTTCTGCCAGGGCAGCTTTTCAATGAGCGCGGGAGAAAACTCCAGCGCCAGCACCGTGGTGTACATCATGATGCACCACACCACTTCGAACAGGACCGAGGAGCGGTTCCACATCACGATCGGATGCCAGAAGTTCCACGGCAGCCCGAGCTCCCAGGCATAGCCCGCGCACACGGTGGTGTAGCCGAGGAAGGCAATCATCACGGCAGCGCGCGAGATCGGCCGGTAGCGTTCCATGCCCAGCAGGTACACGGCGCCGGCGATGGCAAACCCTCCGGCGGAGAGTCCCACTCCGCACAGTGTGCTGACGCCGACCCAGATGCCCCAGGGCTGTCCGTTGCTCAGGTTCGTGGCCGCTTGCCAGCCGAGTACGAACCGCATGTAAGTGGCGATACCCCCGGCCAGAAAAATGAGTCCGGCAATAACACGCCACGGAGTTACGAGGGATTTAGTATTCGTCATGGCTAGCTCCTTTCCTTGTTCTCGCGTTCGCGAGCTTCGGCGAGCATGACTTCCTTACGACGTTCGGTGATCCAGTAGAGCCCGGCCAGCAGCGTGCCGCCGATGCCGACCACGGTGGGCACCTCGCCCAGGGCGGCCTCGCTCAACGTGGGCAGCGGCTGCTCTGCGGGTGGGGTGATGAACCCGAGCTTTTCGAAGGGGACATCGGAGATGTAGAGGACCGACGTTCCACCCAGCTCGGTTTCGCCGTAGATCCGGTCGACATAGCTGCCGGGGTTCTCGACGATGCGTTTGCGCGCTTCGAGCAGTAGCTCATCGCGATGGCCGAACGTCGAGGCGCCCGTCGGGCAGGCGGCAACACAGGCAGGCTGTCCGCCGGCGAGCACGCGCTCGGCGCACATGTCGCACTTCGTGATGTAGGGCACGAGCTTGGTCCACTCGTACCGCGGGACGCTGTAGGGGCAGGCGATCATGCAGTAGCGGCAGCCGATGCACTTGCTGCCGTCGTAGCGAACCGCGCCCTGAGCGGTTTTCTTGATCGCGCCCACGGGGCAGACCGAGGCACAGGATGGGTCCTCGCAGTGGAGGCACATGCGCCGGACGAATTTCTCGCCGCGCGGCTCCACTGCCGTGAATGCCGTTGCCGACAATGTCGGCTCGGGGTCGCCCGCCTGGTGGTGGGCCTCCTTGCATCCGGCGGCGCACTGCTGGCAGCCGATGCACTTGGTGATATCGACTAGGATCGCTCTGGTTTCGTGGGTCATAATCTCGTCTCCATGCTCGTCACTTCGTACTTCGTGATAAGTGGCCGGTTACGTTAGAAAGAACTCGTGGATGAGCGTGCGCTGCACGCCCGGTTCGAGGTGCGCGATCAATCCGCTCACCGGCACTCCGCCATCAGCGGCGGCCGCCGGCGCCAGCTTTGAGGTGAGCGTCGAAAGGCGGCGCACAGAATCCTGCATCCACGGCGCGACCAGCGTGCCCTGCAAAAGGTTGTTGAGATTGGTCGCCATCTCCGGCGACTTCACCACGCAGATCCAACCGTTCTGATACGGATCTTTCGTGAGCAGGGAAGGATCGTTGAGCACGTCGTTGTTGACCGAAATCACCACGCCTTCCACCGGCGAGAGCAATTCGACCGACATGCCGTCGTGGGAAATCGTGCAGACCTTCTGCCCCTGGCGCACCCAGCGGTTCAGGCCGACTACTTCGACGCGATCGATCTTGCCGATCAGGTTCGCTCCGAAGCTGTCCAAGCCGATGCGAGCGTTCTGCCGCCCTTCATCGAGCACCCACATGTGACCGGGGTGGAAGCAGTACCCGCGGGGAACATCGAAGCCCTGTTCCTTGGTCATGAGCGGCGAATCGCTATGCGCGAACGCGGCAGCCTCCATCGCGACCGCCGGCTCATCGCGACGAAGGAAATAGGTCACCGTGATTACGAAGAGAAATGTGAGAAGTACGAAAAGAATCGACATGGCGTCTCCTTTGGCGGATGCCTTCCTCCGGCGCAACTGGCGGGTGCACTCCCTGAGTTGCGCCGGAGAGCCGTCCTCGCCCGGTTCGGCCCCGGACGGCTACACCCAGGTAAGTGCACGTGGAGTGCGCTTCCGGGCGTGGAGAGCGTCATTGAAAACGTGGAACTTAGGCAGGGTTATCAACAGGGAAAATCACGCAGCACTGCGTTTTGCAGTAGCGGGATGCAGGGGGCGAGCGACTTGAACGCATCTCGCAGCACCCTGCGTTTGTCTGGTTGCCATCCACCACGGAGACACGGAAACACGGAGGTTATTTGTTTTCTCCGTGTTTCCCTGTCTCCGTGGTGAAAAATGGCCGTGCTGAATGCGCACGATTGACCGACTTCTTACTTCGCGCTCTCCTTCAACAACTGCTCCAGATATTGCTTCCACACGTTGGCCAGCGTGTGCGTGCCGTGACCGCGAGTCTGGTCGCTGATGGGGATGAGCACGAACGTACCCTTCTTGACGCGCTTGATCTCGCGTTCCGCAATTGCCAGCTCCGGCGGGTTAATGAAATCGTCGGCGGAATTGACGAACATGACTGGCGCCGTGATCTTCTCCAGATCTGGTGACGGGTCGTAGTTGCGCGACGAATCGAGGGCGTACAGCCAGTTATTCGCGTCGTGCGTCGCCAGTTCGCGCTTCATACCGTTCTCGACGTATGCATCGGCTTTTTGCTGGGTTGGAAATTGTTTTTGCGCGACGAGCGGCGCCTGGCCGACGAGTAAGAGCATGTCGATCGCCGTACGCAACCCGACTGGCTGCTGCTTGTAGTCGCCGCCCTCGTAGTCGGGCGACTCGCGAATCGCGTCCATCGACATCTTGCGCCACATCCGGTTGCGGCCGGCAATCTGCACCGGCAGGCAGGCGAGCGGCATCGCGGCATCGATGAAGTCCGGATAGGTTTCCGCCCAGACGAACGAATGCATGCAGCCCATCGAGGTGCCCATGACGAGCCGCAGATGGTTGACCTTCAGGCCATCGGTGAGCAGCAGATGCTGCAGTGCAACCATGTCGTCGTAATCGTAGTGCGGGAAATGCGCTCGCATCCCGTCACTCGGTTTCGACGATCCGCCGTGGCCGATGTTGTCGGGCAGGATGATGAAGTACTTGGTCGCATCCAGCAGTTGGCCCGGTCCGAAGAGAACGCCGGAAAAACTTGGCCGGATGAACTGATGCCCCGTGCCACCGGTGCCGTGCAGGATGAGGACTGCATTGGTCGTGCGCCCCTGCGCATCGGTCTGCGGCTTGCCGAAGGTGGTGTAGTGCAGCTTGAGATCCGTGAGCTTCTCACCATCTTTGAAGGTGTAGTTGTGCGTGGTGAAATCGTGCTCTTCGGGCGTGGGCTGCTGGGCGAACGCCGCCGCCGCTGCCGCCAAAATGACGAGAAGGAGAATGCGTCGCATGCGGGAGAGGATAATTTGAAAAGTACAATTTGTAATTTGCAAAGTGTAAAGGGGCAGCGCGGCGTACGAAAGGCAAACACAAAGTCCCTCGACTCCGGCGCGTAAAAGCGGCGCGCCTCCGCTCGGGATGACAAATGCGGTTGATGTACATTTATTCCATGGCCGATACGGGAGAACGATTCGAGCGCGCGGTTGGAATCATGCACCGTCTGCGGGCGCCCGGCGGATGTCCGTGGGACCGGGAGCAGACCTTCGATTCCATCAAGCCTTACACCCTGGAAGAAACCTACGAGGTGCTCGAGGCCATCGAGGCGCGCGACTGGCAGGAATTAACCGGGGAACTTGGCGATCTGTTGCTTCAGGTGCTCTTCTATTCCGAGATGGCGCAGGAAGCTGGCCACTTCTCCATCAATGA
>JBOGLI010000007.1:0-3015 GCA_050746165.1 Terriglobales bacterium
CTCCAGCGGAGACCTTGTGCCGGAGGTGAACGTTTTGTATGGGCTGCGCTGCGCCGGCGGGTTCAGCCACCTGTTGCGGTTCGAAGCCGCAACGGCCGACAGCCCGGTGGCGCTCTCCCACCTCGTCTCCACAGCCCTGGAGGCTTCAGGCGCGCAGACGGCCGGCATGGTGATGGTGGTGGAATCGGCCGGACTGGTGGGTGCTGCCTTGCGTCGTTCGCCGGCAATGGCAGCCGCTGTCGGCGGTTCGCCCTTCCGATATCCCGAAGTACGCACCTGGTTGTCGTTTTCGACGGAACGGCTCTACTCGCGATCGCTGGCGTTAATTTCTGGCGCCGCGTCACGCGGATCCGCCGGGCGTCTGGCTCCGCTGTTGCGGAAGATGGGAGATGAGGCGACCACAGGACACTTCCACGCCGCCGCGTTTTCATACCGGCCGCTTAAGAAGGGCGATCTCGACCTGAATTCCACCGTTGCGACCCTGTTCGAGACGGAAACGTTGCAGGGAGTTCTCCACCTGCTGACCGACGATCGCCAGGCCGGTCCGCAGCAGAGCGAATTCCTGCGGGGCGCTTGTTGGATCAGCGCGGTAACAGAGAAAAAATGAGGATGGAAAACCTATGAGTCTGCTGGTTGGGACCTTCACGATTGGGTTCATCCTGTCGTTGCTGGCGCTGGGCGTGTTCATCAGCTTCCGGATTTTCGCGTTTCCCGACATCACCGCCGATGGCTCGATCACGCTGGGCGCGTCAGTGGCGGCGATCCTGCTGGTGCACGGGGTGACGCCGCCGCTCGCATCACTGGCGGCCTTTGGGGCCGGAATGCTCGCGGGCGCCTGCACGGGCACACTGCACACCCGCTTCAAGATCAACGCACTGCTCGCCGGCATCCTGGTAATGACGGCGCTGTATTCCATCAACCTGCACGTGATGGGCAGCAGCAATATTCCGCTGCTGTCGGTGAATACGCTGGCCACGCAGTCCGAACGCATCGGTATGAAGTTAATGCATGGAGCGACCAGCGTCAGGCTGGCGGGCTGGGAGGTCAGCGTCCGCGATGCATCGGTGCTGGCCGCGATCGTGTTTGCGGTCGTGGTGACGGCTGCGTTGCTGTATTGGTTCCTGCGAACGAACCTTGGCATGGCCATGCGGGCCACCGGCGATAACGTGCAAATGATCCGGGCGCTGGGAGTGAACGACGAAAACATGATCATCTTCGGGGTGGCGATCTCGAACGGCTTCGTGGCCTTGTCGGGGGCGCTGCTGGCGCAGTATCAGGGATTCGCGGACGTGGGTATGGGAATCGGGATGGTCGTCTGGGGCTTGGCCAGCGTGATCATCGGTGAGGCCCTGGTGGGCACCAACCAGTTGGGGCTGACGATTGTCGGGACGATCATGGGTTCGGTGCTGTTCCGCCTGATGGTGGCAGTGGCGTTGCGATGGGGCCTCAGTCCGAACGATTTGAAACTCATTACCGCCGCGTTCGTGTTTGTCGCCCTGGTCATGCCGCAGTTCATCCGCAAAACACGGGTGCGGAGCGCGCATGCTTGAGATCCGCGATGTCTCGAAGACGTTCAATGCCGGTACGCCGAACGAGGTGCGTTCGCTGCGCGGCGTCAGCCTGAATCTGGCCGCGGGCTCGTGGGTGATCATCATCGGCACCAACGGCTCGGGCAAATCCACGCTCCTGAATGCGGTCGCCGGAACATTTTTCGTCGACCAGGGCAGCCTTCGGCTCGCGGGTCGCGACGTCACACGATGGCCGGAGCACGCGCGCGCCGAATTGATCGGGCGCGTCTTTCAGAACCCGTTTAGCGGCACCTCGCCCAGCCTTTCGATTGAGGACAATCTCAGCCTGGCGGCGCTGCGTGGACGCCCTCGCGGCCTGGGATGGGGATTGAAGTCTTCGTTGGTCTCGCGCATGCGGGACGAGGTGAGCCGCCTCAACATGGGCCTGGAAGACCGGCTCGAAAATGCGATCGGCAGCCTCTCCGGGGGACAGAGACAGGCGCTCACATTGTTGATGGCCACGTGGTTAAGACCCGAACTGCTCCTGCTCGACGAGCACACCGCGGCCCTCGATCCCAAGAGCGCCGACCAGGTAATCGCATTGACCGAGCGCGTGGTGGAACGCGACGAATTAACGACGTTGATGGTGACCCATTCCATGCACCAGGCGGCCAGCCTCGGCGACCGCTTGATCATGATGCACCGGGGCCAGATCATCCACGACTTGCAAGGCGCGGAAAAACGGCGGCTGCGGCCCGACGACCTGCTGGCGCGCTTCGAAGAGGTACGCCGCGCCGAGCAGTTGGATGAGAGCGCCGCCGAGATGCTCGCGGGAAATTACGTTTAAGCGGGTAGAACGACACGTAAGTCCGCGCGCAGGGCGGGCACCACTGCCCGCCCACGCAAGCGGAGCTTCAGAAAGTAGCAGCCTTGGTTAGGTCGTAACAGAACTTGCCGCCGCCGGCCGTTTCGGCGACGCATACCTTGGCGAAGGCGAAGCTCACCGATTCGATGGGCAGGTCTTGGCTGACAGTGCCGCTCATCTGCCAGGCGGAAACCAGCACCTCGCTCAATGTCAGGGTCAACACGACGTTGTTGTTGGCATCGAGCTGCGTGAGGGTAACCGTGTTGAAATGCTTGCCCGTCACCACGGCGCCGAACAATGCCGGGCTGCACTGGTCAAAGCTCTTCTGGACGTTAAGATCGCTGATGCTGGCTTTGCCGGCCCCGGCGCCCGTCGATCCGCTACTGATGCTCCCTGCGCCACTGCCGCGGCCGAGACGAGCATTAAGGTTGCAAGCAGACAGACTTTCCTCATCCCACGCTCCTATTCGACGCATCACCCCGCGATGGTGAGAGGCCACTCCACCCGAGTCGATTCAACTATTTGGGATCCCCCACACTGCACGATGGCGGCTGCTTTCGCGCCGCAACGCGTCTGTGTTGTTCTTCTACATGACAGCTATCGAGAGTTCAAGGAATTTCCGGGACACGCGCGGGAATGTAC
>JBOGLI010000008.1:0-4133 GCA_050746165.1 Terriglobales bacterium
ACGTTGGCACGCTCGACAAGAGCTCTGCCGAGGTTGGCACAGGCTTGGTCGGCGCCCCCGAGTGTGGCGACGTCATGCGCCTGCAGATCAAAGTGAACCCCGAGACCCAGGTCATCGAAGACGCGAAGTTCAAGACCTTCGGCTGCGGTTCGGCCATCGCCAGTTCGTCGCTCGCGACGGAATGGGTGAAGGGCAAGACGGTCGATGAGGCGCTGGCGATCAAGAACACCGATATCGTCCGCGAGCTCTCGCTGCCCCCGGTAAAGATCCACTGCTCAGTGCTGGCGGAAGACGCGATCCGCGCGGCGATCGGCGACTGGAAGAAGAAGAACCCGAACGCCGTCGCGCAGCAGCAACCGGTTGAGGCAAAAGCGGGCGACTAGAAGTTTGGGTGGCCCACCCTGGCCGGTTTTGCCAGGGTGGGGAACGCATGCGTTGCATCACTGACGTGGCACACCACTCGTGAATATCATGGAAGTCATGAACGAAAAGCCGGAAACCGCGGTGCAGACGCCGGAAGCGCAGCCCACGACGGGTAAGCAGATGGCGCAAGGCCCTGGTGCGCCTAAACTTCCCGCGAAGGGAATCGATATTACCGAGCGCGCCATCGTGCGCATTAAGAGCGCGATGGCGAAGGAAGGCGTGTCGCCGGAAACGGGCGGGTTGCGTCTCGGCGTGCAGGGCGGCGGCTGTTCCGGGTTGACCTACAACATCCGTTTCGACACCCAGCCGCGCGAGCGCGACCGCATTTACCAGTTCGGCGACGTGCGCGTCTTCGTCGATCCGAAGTCGTTCATCTACCTGCACGGCATGACGCTCGATTACCAGGAGACGCTCATGCAGCAGGGGTTCGTGTTCGTCAACCCGAACGCGAGCAAGTCCTGCGGCTGCGGGACGTCGTTCTCCTGAAAGGTGCAAGGAGTTTAACCACGGATTTTCACGGATCCTCACCGATTAAGAGAAAGATATTCTTATCCGTGTGAATCCGCGGCACTCCGTGGTTAATGTTTTTGAAGATGACCGTGATCCAGCCACAATCCGGCACCGCGCTTCCCATCGCCCGCGACGATGCGCACCAGCACGCCTGCTGGTCCTGTGGCGATATGCGCGCTGCGCATTTCTGCGATTCGTGCGGACACTTGCAGCCGGCAACACCGACCGATTTCTTCAGCTTCTTCGGCCTGCCGCGCAAGATGAATATCGATCTCGCCGGGCTGGAGCGGGAGTTTTTCGCGCTCAGCCGGAAACTGCACCCGGACCTTTACGCTCGCGCGGAATCGAAAGAACAGCATTGGTCGCTGGAGAAAAGCTCACAGCTCAACGACGCCTATCGCACGCTGCGCGACCCGATCTCGCGCACCGAGTATCTGCTCAAGCTGGAAGGCGTCGACCTGGAAGAGCAGTCGAAGTCGGCGACCGAAAAGGCGCGCCAGACAGGCGAAACCAAGAAACAGGTGGTCCCGCCGGAGTTGCTTGAAGAAGTCTTCGAGCTGAACATGCAGCTCGAGGAAGCGCGCATGAATAAGAAAATGGGCGAGAGCGATGAGCAGCTCGCCAGCGATCTGCGCGCGACCAAACAGAATCTGGAAGCGAAGTATCGCGGTCTCGATGAAGAGTTGCGCGGCTACTGGAACGAGTGGGACGCACTGGTCGACAAGCATCCTTCCGGCGAAATTCCCGACGCGGAGCGCAAAGTCGTCCGCGACAAGATGCTCGGGCTGCTGAATCGGCGGTCGTACATACGCAATCTTGTGCGCGACGTGAACGAAGTTTTAGGAGATTGAGGAATTGCAGAATTTCAAATTGCGGAATTGAAACCTGCTGACGAAGGCAATTCCTCAATTTGAAATTCCGCAATTCCGCAATGAATTGAGTGATGGCAGAAGAACGTATCGTCGGAATCGATCTCGGAACCACGAACTCCCTGGTGGCGTTCATGCAGGGGGATATGCCCATCGTCATACCGGGCGAAGACGGGTCGAACCTCGTCCCATCGATCGTCGCCCTGGATCCGAACGGACAGATCGTTGTCGGTAATCCGGCGCGCAAATATCTGATCGAAACCTCCTACCATGCGGTGTACTCGGTCAAGCGCCTCATGGGCCGCGGCGTCGAAGACGTGCAGGAAGAACTGAAGCTGTTCCCGTTCCGCCTGGCCGAAGATCTTCAGCCGGGCGAAGTGCTGCGCATTAAGCTCGGTGACAAGGATTTCACGCCGCCGGAAATTTCCGCCTACATCCTGCGCCAGCTCCGCCGCAATGCCGAGCGCTACTTCGGCGGCCCGGTGAAAAAGGCGGTCATCACCGTCCCCGCATATTTTAACGATGCGCAGCGCCAGGCCACGAAAGACGCCGGACGCATCGCCGGACTCGACGTCCTGCGGCTGGTGAATGAACCGACGGCCGCATCGCTCGCTTACGGACTCGACAAGAAGAAAAACGGGATCGTTGCTGTGTACGACCTCGGCGGCGGCACGTTAGACATTTCGATTCTGCGACTGCACGACGGCATCTTCGAGGTGATCGCCACGAACGGCGACACGCACCTTGGCGGCGACGACATCGACAACCTGCTCATCGCCATCGCCCTCGACGACATCAAGGGCGATCTCGGACTCGACCTGCGCCGCAATGGCGAAGCGGTCCAGGCGGTTCGCAAGGCGGTCATCGAGGCGAAGATCGCGCTCTCGTCGCATACGCACTTCAATCTCGAAGTCGAGCTTCCCGGCGGCAAGAAATATCAGCGCGAGATCACGCGCGAGCAGTTCGAGGAATTGGCCGAACCCGTTATTCAGCGTACCGCCGGCCCATGCAGGCAGGCATTGCGCGACGCGAACCTCACCCCTGAGCAGATTGACGAGGTTGTGCTCGTCGGGGGCTCGACGCGCATCCCACGCGTCCGCGCGCTGGTGAAAGAGCTGTTCAAGCGCGAGCCACACTGCGAGTTGAATCCCGACGAAGTGGTGGCGCTCGGCGCGGCCGTGCAGGCGCACATTCTGGGCGGCGGTTCCGAAGCTACCAAGGACATGCTTCTGCTCGATGTCACACCGCTCTCGCTGGGCATCGAGGCGCTGGGCGGCGTGGTGGCGAAGATCATTCACCGCAATTCGACTATTCCTGCGTCGGCGACCGAGCACTTTACGACGGGTGTCGAAGGACAGACGAGCGTCGCGATTCACGTGGTCCAGGGCGAGCGCGAATTGGCGAAGGACTGCCGGTCGCTGGCGCGTTTCGATCTGAAAGGCATCCCACCGATGACCGCGGGTATGCCGCGCATCGAGGTGAAATTCCTGATCGACGCCAACGGCATCCTGCACGTTTCGGCGCGCGAGCAGCGCAGCGGCAAAGAAGCCGAGATCAAGGTCCAGCCCAGCTACGGTCTCACCGACGACCAGGTCGAGAACATGATTCTCGAATCGTTCGACTACGCCGAGCAGGATTTCGCGCAACGCCAGGTGATCGAGGCGCGCAACGAGGCGGAGACCATCCTCGCCGCGCTGGAGAAGGGGCGCAACAACCCGGCGTGGCAGAAGCTGACCGCGACCGAGCGCGAGCAGATCGACAAACTCGAGAATGCCCTGCGCGAGGTCAAAGTTCAGGACGATTACCAGGCAATCCGGCGCGCCATCGACGCGCTCAACCAGGGCACCATGCGCCTGGCCGAGCTGATGATGGACACCGCCGTCGCCCACGTGCTTAAGGGCAAGAAAATGGACGAGGCGCAGGTCGGTAATGATATCGAGGCGCCGCATCCGTTTGCCCCGGCGGAGATTGATCGAAGTTAAGAGAATCGGGTCATCGGGTGATCCGGTCGACCGAATCCCGGAGCTGCGAAGCAGCAAATAATCCTAGCCCACGGCGTAAGCCGTGGGTCTGGTGGCAAGAAGATACTAAGCCCCTTCAGGGGCGGCAGAATTTTATGGCTGAAGAGCAAAATAAAAACACGGGAACCGCAACCGCGGAACTATCGCCGAACACCGCCCGCGTGACCTTCCTGCCCGAAGGGCGCACCGTCGAATTCGAAATCGGCAAGCTGCCCTACAAGGACCACGGCAAGCCGCAGTCGATCCTCGACGTGGCCATCAACAACAACGTCTTCCTCGACCATGCCTGCGGTGGAAACTGTGCCTGCAC
>JBOGLI010000009.1:0-3104 GCA_050746165.1 Terriglobales bacterium
TTAAAGAGGTTCGTGCGATAGAAGCTCATCGCCTCTGCGATCAGCGCCCGGTAAGCCTCATCGGATGCGGCTCGTATCGCTGTGGAGACAGCGCCAAAGAACTCGGGTAATTCCCGTGTCCGGAGCGTGAATCGGGTGACAACGCCGAAAGTGCCGCCCCCACCACCCTTGATCGCCCAAAACAGATCCTGATTCAGGCACTCGTTAACGACACGCACTACCCCGTCGGCCGTGACGATTTCGGCCTCGAGGAGTCCGGCCGCACCAGTGCCATAGCCCTTCGACCAGCTGCCGAAGCCGCCCCCCTGGACCAAGCCTGCGACACCGACACTCCGGCAGCCGCCCCCCTGTACGTAGCGTCCGCCGCGAGTGGTCACGGCCTCATACGCATCCGTCCACAGCGCCCCCGCGCCCGCCGTCACGGCGTGCTGCGGCGTCTGCTTGCCCTTACAGCCCTGCGCGAGGAAACCGTCGTGCAAGACGACGCTGTTCATCCGGCGCGTCCAGATCAGGAGGGAATCCGGTGCATTGGAAGTGCCTTGATAGCCATGCCCTCCGCCTCTGACGACCAAACGCAAGTTGTGAACACGCGCGAAGTTGACTGCGGCAACCACGTCAGAGGTATTCTCTGCAGCTACCGCGTAAGCGCTCGGTTCGCATGTCCATGCGTCGACCCAGCCGCTGGCCTGCGTCAGCGCAGGCTGGTCGCCGATCCAGTAGGGGTTTTTGATACTCCTGAGCGCATCGAGGCAGGCCGCAGCATTCGGTTCCCCTGCGCACGAGCTGAACGGGGAGTGTACTTCGATCAGATTGCCTCCCACGTCCTCCTTCAGCCGATCCCACTCGGCCGTGGAAGGCCATCGAGGATTTCCTGGCCGCACCCGTGAACGAAGTGTCGCGTCCGTGTAGTGCCCTGCGCTGTTTGAAGCCGCAGTCCTCCTGCCCGATGTCACTCCAGATAGGGCAATAGCGAGCGCAGTCAGCGCAGTCTTCAAAAGGTCGCGTCTTTTCATGCTTCACCGGAGCATCCATCGGCACCGGCGTACCTTAAGACCGCGCGCACTCACCGCAATTGGATTGTGACGAGCGGGACCGAGACGAGGTTGAGCGGCTGAAATCAGCGGCCCGAACGCCTTGACCGGCTGGCGCACACGGCTGTGCCAGATTCGTGTCGAGGCCAAGTTGGGTGTGCCCTGTGCCTTGAATAGCCCGGGTAAGGGGATGGCGAGCGCTGCAAGCGACTGACTTAAAAGATCCCGGTTACTCCGGCACGTGCCTCATAACCCGAAGGTTGCAGGTTCAAATCGCCCCCGCTACGAACTTTATATCTATCTGATTTTCCTTGAAACATCTCCCGTGGCTCACAAACAGAGAGCCCTCAAAACGCGTGTTCGCGACGGCGGGCTTCAGCACCAATTTTCCGTCGACCAACACACTGCGCAACGCTTCTCGCGATATCGCGACGTTCTCGCGAGCCACCTTATTTGTGCCGAGTGACGGGATCCGTTAGGCCTTGAGCCTTGAGAACCGAAACGCTGATGAGATACGTCCCCTGCTGAGCGGCGCACGGCCGAATGACGACCGCGCCTTGCCACCAAGTTCCCGTCGCGTCACGGAATTCCCAATGACTCTCGGCCCGTATCCGCGAGGCGCTCTCGGACACCTTCTGCCAGGCGATTCGTTCCACTCGGGGGAAGTATTCGGCGTGGGAAAAGGCCTCCTCCACGTGCTGCAGAAGTTCCGACGCCGGCGCGCGGCTGATCGCAGACCACTCGTTAAGCCAGTGCTCAGTGTCGCCGCTACGGCTCTGCGGTACCCAAGACTCTACGACCGACTCAATATTGAATTGATTCGGAAGATACTTGTCGGCCAACGCCGCCCGCACGTAGCTCGAGTTGGGATCCCAGTTGTACTCCATCGCGAGCGCGGCCATCTGTGCGGTACCCCTGCCGAACAACCGTTCGATGACGTGAAGGCTGCCGTCGATACCCGACGATAAGCCGGCGGCGGTTATGATCTTGCCGTTGTCGACGAACCGCACGTCGGAGCGTACTCGCGTCTTCGGGGCGGCTGCCTTGAGCCGCTCGATCAGCGTGGCGGTGGTCGTCGCCTCAAGTCCGTCCAGCAACCCGACTTTCGACAAAATGAAGGCGCCGTTGCACACCGACATAACGATTTCCGCGTCCTGCGCCCCAGCCTTCACCCACGCGAGCAGGCTCGGGCTGTTGGTCACCGCCGAGACGTCTCCCCCCGGTACGATGAGTATGTCGGGCTTCGGGGCGACGTCGATCGAGTACTTAGGAACTACAGTCATGCCCATGGCCGTCGTCACTGGTTGGTTGTGCTCGCTGACAGTGTAGATATTGAGGGGAGTCGGTTGGTCTCCCGTGTAAACGTGGCCAAATGCTTCGTACGGACCGGTGTAGTCGATAATCTGAACGCCGTCGAATATGAGTATCGCAAGGTTGCGCGACGGGGTGTGTGTCAGGGTTTGAGCCTGCGCATGCGCCGCGCCCGCACAGTACGCAAGCGCGAGGCACGCGCGTAACAGGACAAATGCTCGCGTCATCGTTAGTCCTTTCGCAGCGAATTCTAAGGCGGAATCCGGTTTGCAAGGACGCATAGAATGTGCCCGAACCGCCGTTGGCCGAATATGGCGGATGACTGCCCGTATCTGAAGTGGACCCTCAGGCGCGCTCATTTCCCTCGGCTGGACTGTTGCCGGGCTGAGGAATCATCGGGGCAAGTACAAATGTAAGTTCGTAATATTTGCGCCTTTGCTCCACAGCGCTCCCCTTCGGCTTCAGCAAAGCGATCTGCCGAAGGAACAATCTGTTCATCTCTTCCAGTTCGGACACCGACAAGGAGCCCGTCCATCGGGTGGCCCAGAGATTCCGCCGCGGTCCCTCTACGACTGCAATCTCTTGATGACACGCCCGCCTAAATCCGCGCGAGGCACCGCGCAGCCTCGCCGCCGCAAGAGCCAGTACGGCGCGCCTCGACCTTTTCGTTCCAAAATCGAACTTAACGAATAGCGGATAACCGACGAGCGCATACCGAGCCACCGTCTCTTTCCGTTCCTTGGCTGACCGAGTCTCTAACAG
>JBOGLI010000010.1:0-2228 GCA_050746165.1 Terriglobales bacterium
GTCTCGGCCCAAGCCAACTACACTTCGGATTCCAAATCGTATCAATTGTGTCCGCAGGGAAGTACCTGTGTGGTGGTGGCGCCGGGACCCTCGACCCCGGGAGCCGGAACGCTCCAGTCGCAGGCAAACGACGGCGATGCCAGTGCCGAGGCGCATGTGGACCTGCAGACCGGTAGCATGGGCGTCCAGGCGAGTGGTTACAGCCGCGCCGACGCGGAATTCAGTAACGCGTTTTACTGCACGTCAAGCTCGCCTTGCGAGGTCGTTCCTACCGGCGGCATCCAAGCCCTGATGCACTTTTCCCTGGACGGTACGATTCTGCCGCCCTCCGTGGCAGGCAACGGAAGCTATGGCGGCTATCTCGAAGCCGGTTTTGACTTCACCGAGAATGACATCGGGGGAGGCTCCCTCAGCTTTAGGTTCGAAACTGATTACGACGATACGCTCGATCAGCCCCCGACCTTCCAGGTTACGTTTAACGGCCAACAGTACACGCCAACCTATAAATACGAAACGCAGCCCGACGGCTCCGTGAAAGTGTCGATGAGCTGGGACCAGCCATTCACACTTTGCACCTACGGATGCAATGGGTCGAGCGCATCTTCGTACGCGATCAGCGGCGGGGGATCGGAAGGCAGCCTGTTCGGAACCACCGAGAAGGCGTATATCACCTCGGACGGAGTCGGCGCGGCTGACTTCTCTCACACCTTCACGACCTCCATCACTTCTCTGGATCCACGCTACACGTTTTTCAGCGATTCTGGCCTTTTGGCCCCCACCACAACGCGAACCCCCGAACCGGGCAGCATGGTCCTGCTGATCTCCGGTCTTTTTGGCGTGCCATGGCTCTCGCGGCGCAAAAAGCGCTCGTGAACTCCATGCGGGTCAGCGCGACTGCAATCCGCGCTGACCCAACTTGTCTCTGCCTCGGGCCTAACCCCAACGCCCCGCGCTGATTTATACTGAATAGTCATGGCGGTCATCAAAGACATAGCCGCAATCGCCAAGGGGATGAGCATCACCCTGCGGGAGCTGTTCCAGCCCACCGTGGTCGAGAACTACCCCGACGGCCCGGGTCCGCTGCGCGGGGCCATGTTCCAGGAGCGTTTTCGCGGCGTGCACGTGCTCCAGCGCGATGAAAACGGACTGGAAAAATGCGTCGCCTGCTTCCTTTGCGCGGCGGCCTGCCCGTCGAATTGCATTTACATCGAGGCGGCGGAGAACACGGAAGAGCACCGCGTCTCGGGCGCCGAGCGCTACGCGAATGTCTATAACATCGATTACAACCGCTGCATTTTCTGCGGATACTGCGTGGAGGCCTGTCCAACCGATGCGATTACGCATGGGCACGGCTTCGAAATCGCGACATTCAATGCAAGTAACTTGGTCTACCGCAAGGAGCAACTGCTCTCGCCGGTGCCGGCGCACCTGGGAGCGAATGCCGTCTTCAACGCGGCGGAGATCGAGAAGAACCCGAGATTGAGCGATCGAATGCCGGCCGGAGACGTCTAGGCCGGTCTCGTGTTTTGCGGGAGAGCCGGCCGTTTTGGCCGGTTTTTTCATTTAAACTGAAAGTAGCGGGAGTTCATAAACAAAGGGTCCTTCGACTCGGATGCGCCGTGTTCGCGGCCCAAAATCGGGCCGCTCACTTTAGGCGCATCCTCGCTCAGGATGACAATTCATAAATGAATGACTTCTTAAAAACGGTGCAGGAACGCGTCGTCATCTACGACGGCGCAATGGGCAGCTTGATCCAGACGCGGAACCTGACTGCCGACGATTTCTGGGGCAAGGAAGGCTGCAACGAGTTGCTGGTGCTCAGCCGCCCCGACGTCATCCGCGATATCCATGCCGCCTATTTCGACGCCTGTGCGGACGTGGTCGAAACCGACACCTTCGGAGCGACCCGCATCGTTCTCGCCGAGTACGACCTGCAGGACAAGGTCCACGAGATCAACCGCGCGGCGGCAAGGATCGCCAAGGAAGTCGCCGCACAGTTTTCCGACGGCCGGAAGCGCTACGTGTCCGGCTCCATCGGTCCCACGACCAAGCTCCCGTCCCTCGGTCATATCGGTTTCGACGCCATGGCTGCGGGATTCGAGGAGCAGGCGCTCGGGCTCATCGACGGCGGCGTGGACGTGTTGCTCATCGAGACCAGCCAGGACATTTTGCAGGCGAAAGCGGCAGTCGTTGGTGTCATTGAAGCGATGAAGAAGTCCGGCAAGCGC
>JBOGLI010000011.1:0-4275 GCA_050746165.1 Terriglobales bacterium
GAGCCAGGACGTGCAGTGCTTGACGGTCGCGAAGCGTGACATGTCGCTGCCCACCTCGGAGATCACGGCCAGGGCGGTGGTCACGTCAATGCCGTCGATGCGCGTAAGATCCACGCCACACATCTTGAATAGGTGCTCGCGCAGATCGAACTTCGGTGCATTGCGCGCGCGGCTGCGCTTCTTACCCTTGGCGGGGCTGGCGTCGTGAAGGTGCAGGCGCTCGCGGCCAATGCCTGCTTGAGCGCGAACAAATGCTCGGCGCGCCAGTTGCCTTGTAGGCTCTTGGCAATCTGCTCGGCGCTGGCGCGAATCCGTACATTCTTCATTGCCGCCAGCACTCCATCGCGCTCGCCAGCCACGATCGCGCGCAGGATCTTCTGGCCGGTGCCGCCTCCCGCCACGTCTGAGATGACGTTGGCCAAGTGCAGGTTCATCTGGGTGAGCGCCTTGTGCATGTGCTGCACCTGCCGGCCCTGGCTGCGCAACAGCATCTCGCGCTGGCGTGACAGCGAGCGCAGCACGCACACCGCATCGGCGGGGCGAAACGCATCGCGCAGCAGGCCGTAGGTCATGAGCTGTTGCAGCCATTGGCAATCCAGCACGTCGGACTTGCGTCCGGATGCGTATTCCGGACCAAGATGACCGCTGTTTCCTGAGCAACGTGACCGAGGATTCCGATTGAACGTGACCGGTCATTCCGTTGCAACGTGACCGGTGATTCCGATTGAACGTGACCGATTTCCGGGTGTAATCGGAAACCGCGGTCACGGTGCGGAATCATCGGTCACGATGCAACGGAATCGAGCCTCGGGTTTGCGCTGGACTTTCAACGGCGCGGGTTACGCTGCCCCATTTTTTGGGGAAGCGGGATGCCTGCCAACAGGAAGACCATGCGCAAGATCAAGGAAGTTCTCCGCCTCAAATTCGAGGCTGACTTAAGCCACGAGCGGATCGCCGCGGCCACCGGCGTCTCCAAAGGAGCGGTCACCAAGTACGTGCAGCGTGCCCGCGAGGTGGAGCTTGGCTGGCCACTGCCGGTGGCGATGGACGACGCCGAGCTCGAGGCGCTGCTGTTTCCGCGCGTGGCGCCGCCGGTGACGCGGCATGTCGAGCCCGACTTCGCGCATCTGCATCAGGAGTTGAAGCGCAAAGGCGTCACCCTGCAGTTGCTGTGGGAAGAGTACGCGGTTGTGCACCCCGGCCAGGCGTATCGCTATAGCCAGTTCTGCCTCCTCTTCAAGCGTTTCCAGGGCAGTCTCAAGCGCTCGATGCGTCAGGTGCACCGTGCCGGCGACAAGCTGTTCATCGACTATTCCGGCGCCACCGCGAGCGTCATCAATGGCATCACCGGGGAAATCCGGCGCGCCGAGATCTTCGTCGCGGTGCTGGGCGCGTCGAGCTACGTATATGCCGAAGCGACCTGGAGCCAGCAGTTACCCGACTGGATTGCAGCACATGTCCGCTGCTTCGAATTCATGGACGCTGTGCCAGCGCTCCTCGTCCCCGACAATCTCAAGAGCGCAATCAACGCCGCGTGTCGCTACGAGCCCGAGGCCAATTCGACCTACGGCGACCTGGCGCGCCACTACGCGACGGCGATCCTGCCGGCGCGGCCGTACCAGCCACGCGACAAGGCGGCGGTAGAAGCGAGCGTGCTCCTGGTCCAGCGCTGGATTCTCGCGCGGCTACGCCATCGCCAGTTCTTTTCGCTCGAAGAGCTCAACGCCGCGATTCGCACACTGGTCATCGATCTCAATCAACGACCGTTCAAGAAACTGCAAGGCTCGCGCCAGAGCGCCTTCGCGGCCATCGACCGCCCGGCGATGCGGCCGCTGCCGGCCACCCGCTATGAATTTGCCGAGTGGAAGGGGGCGATCGTCAACATCGACTATCACATCGACGCCGGCGGCCATTACTACAGCGTCCCACATCGCCTGGTAAAGCAGAAGATCGACGTGCGCATTTCCGCCACCACCGTCGAGTGTTTCCACCATGGCCAGCGCGTTGCCGCGCACGTTCGCTCGTTGCTGCGCGGCCGTCATACCACGATCGCCGAGCACATGCCGGATGCGCATCGCAAGCACCTGCAATGGACGCCGGGACGGCTGCTTGCATGGGGGCTCAGCATCGGCCCGGCCACCGGGGCTGTCGTGCAGTGGCAGTTCGATCACCGTCCGCATCCGGAGCAGGGTTATCGCGCCTGCCTCGGCTTCCTCAACCTCGCCAAGCACTGCGGCAAGGAACGGCTGGAAGCGGCTTGCCAGCGGGCACTGAGCATCGGTTCACCGACGCGCAAGCGCATCAAGTCGATCCTCGACGCGAAGCTCGATCAGCACCCGGAGCTGTTCGCGGCCGCGCCCCAAGCTTCACCCACGCCGCCCGAGCATGCCAACGTGCGCGGCGCGGATTACTTCCGTTCCACGACGCCAGGAGATCTGCAACCATGCTCATCCAAGCCACGCTCGATGCACTGAACCGGCTCAAGCTCTACGGCATGGCCGCCGCGCTGTCCGAGCAGCTCACGCAATGTGCTGCGCACGCGCTCGCCTTCGAAGAGCGCATCGGCCTGCTGGTCGAGCGCGAAATCGTGCATCGTGAGAATCGCCGGCTCAGCCGTCTGCTGCAGGTCGCCACACTCAAGGAACGCGCCTGCCTCGAGGACCTCGACTTTCGCGCGCGACGCGGGCTTGATCGCAGCCAACTCGCGAGCCTCACCAGTTGCGACTGGATTCGCTCGGGACAGAATCTGATCATTCACGGTGCCACCGGCTGCGGCAAGACCTTCCTCGGTTGTGCCTTCGCCCATCAAGCTTGCCGCCAGGGTCTGTCCGCGCTGTATCTGCGTGCGCCGCGCCTGTTCGATGAACTGGGCCTGTGTCACGCCGACGGCAGCTTTCGCAAACGCCTCGCCGCCATCGCCAAAGTGGACCTGCTGGTGATCGACGATTTCGCCATCTCACCCCTCGGTGCGCGTGAACGCAACGACCTACTCGAGCTCCTCGACGACCGCGTCGGCGGACGCTCCACGCTCATCACCAGCCAACTGCCGCTCGAACTGTGGCACGACTACATCGGTGATCCGACGCTCGCCGATGCGATCCTCGACCGACTCGTGCACCACAGTCATCGTATCGAATTGACCGGCGAGTCACTGCGCAAGAAGCGCGCTGAAAAAGGAGCGGGCAAGGAATGAATGTCTACACACCCCAACCGGCTGGGTGCGCGTTCCCATTCGACAGAAAAAGCAATCCCGCGCATCAAACAGGAGATACACAACGACCTCTGACCTCCGTCCAAGCGCTTGCAGAGCCTTCTGGCTGCCCCGCGATGGTGCATCGTCCTGCGTAGCAGGGAAAACACGTTTCGCCGAGTGCTCTCAAAACCGATTCACACGAACACGAGCAGCGGCGCGAAAACGAAGAAAATTTGACTGAACGTGACCGATCCATGTAGAAAGCATCAACAGCGCTGACCCGGCGTTCTTGCCGGTCACGATCCTTCGGAATCACCGGTCACCTTCGATCGGAATCAGCGGTCATCTTCAGCGGAATACGCACATGACTGGAGTCGCGAGCACTGCGGGAAGCGTTGCATCCTTGAACCGATTGGCAAGGTGCTCAGGGAATACGACCAGCGTGAACGAGCCTTGGGCTCCTGTGGGGATGGTGCGCATGGGATTCCTTTTTTTGCTTGCACATCAAACGGGGCCCAAAAACAACCGGGGGCGCAAAAAGTATAGGCCGGTATGAAGAGAAGCGCCGCCGCGCACCAGTGCTTACCCATCTTGAGCCCTGAGCTGACAAGCCATGCGATTAACCGATTGCCATAACTTCCATGATTTCCGTGAACTGGCGAAGCGCCGGCTGCCTCGGCCGATCTTCGACTACATCGACGGAGGGGCAGACGACGAAGTGACCTATCGCCGGAATACGGCGAGCTTCGACCGCTGCGATCTGGTCCCCGATGTCCTGCGGGGCGTGGAAAGCGTCGATCTGTCCGTGATCGTTATGGGCCAGAAGCTTGCACTGCCCTTCTATTGCTCTCCGACTGCCCTTCAACGTCTGTTTCACCATCGAGGCGAACGCGCGGTCGCGGCTGCCGCATCCAGGTACGGGACGATGTTCGGCGTATCCTCGCTCGGCACGGTGAGCATGGAGGAGCTGCGCAACGCGTACTCGACGCCGCAGGTGTATCAATTCTATTTTCATCGGGACCGTGGCTTGAATCGCGCGATGCTTCAACGCGCGAAGGATGCGGGTGTCGAGATCATGATGC
>JBOGLI010000012.1:0-2022 GCA_050746165.1 Terriglobales bacterium
TAATGGCGCTGATGTCGTAATTCGGGAACATGCCGCGCGAGACTTCGCCGTGGCGCATGGCCACGCCGTTGACGTATCCGGAAAAGCGAAGTGCGAGATACGTCATGTTCAGCGCATCGCCGTGCCAGGCTTCGCTCTCGTCGAGCAGCGCGACGTACTCGGAACTCAGCACCTCTTCCACCAGCTTGCGCGGAAACTGGTCGTGACCGGCGGGGACGGGCGTGTGCGTGGTGAAGATGCACATGCGCCGCACGCCGTCCATGTCGACTTTTTTCACGCGCCCGGCGAAGCTCTGGGCGAGACGTCGCTCCAACAGGGTGAGCGCGAGCAGCGCCGAGTGGCCCTCGTTCATGTGGTAGATCTCGACGTCGGTATGCCCGACCTTGCGCAGGATGTCGAGACCTCCGAAGCCGAGCACGATCTCCTGCGAAAGCCGGTAACGGTTGTCGCCACCATAAAGATTGTCGGTGAGCGCGCGGTCCTGCGGACTGTTCTCCGGCAGGTCGGTGTCGAGCAGGTACACGGGCACGGTATCGCCGCTGATGCCGCGCACCGTGTACTTCCAGGCACGGACCTCGACCGGCCGCCCTTCCACCATCACCTGCGCGCGCCCCGGCATCTCCTCCAGCAGCTTCGCCGGGTCCCAATAAACGGGCTGCTCGCTTTGATTGCCGGCCGGGTCGAGCTGCTGGCGGAAATATCCTTTTCGATACAGCAGCGTGACCGCCACCACCGGAACGCCCAGGTCGGCGAAGGAGCGCAGCGTGTCACCCGCCAGCACGCCCAGGCCGCCACTGTACGTGGGGATGTCGGGATCGA
Source organism: Terriglobales bacterium (assembly GCA_050746165.1). Classification (GTDB taxonomy): domain Bacteria; phylum Acidobacteriota; class Terriglobia; order Terriglobales; family Acidobacteriaceae; genus DAISJI01. The sequence goes on from JBOGLI010000012.1 coordinate 820, forward strand.
GGGCGATCTCCATCGAGAAATAGGCGACGGCGGAGTGGTGGCCGAAATTCATGAAAACTCCAAAACGTGAAGCCGAATTTTCAAGTATAGCTCAGGAAAAGCGCTTGGCCGGACGGAGCGTCGGTTGGCGTTTGCAGGCAGCGCCGCGTCGCATACAATGATGCGCGCGATGAAAATCCTCTTGCTGCTCGTGTTACCGCTGCTCGCGATGGCCTCCGACAAATCCTCGCCCCAAAAACGCTCCTGGGGAAAGGCCGACGGGAAAGAAGTCGACCTGTTCACGCTGTCGAATAAAAAAGGGATGGTGGTGGAGATCACCAACTTCGGCGCGACGGTCGTGTCGATCCAGGTCCCCGACCGCCACGGCAAGATGGCCGACGTCGCCCTCGGCTTCGATTCGCTCGCCGGATATGAGCCTAAGACAGATCCCTACATGGGCGCGATCGTCGGCAGGGTAGGCAACCGCATCGCCAAGGCGAGCTTTAACCTGGAAGGGCACGAGTACCACCTGGCGGCTAACGACGGCCGCAACACCCTCCATGGCGGAGCCAAGGGCTTCGACAAGCGAGTTTGGACGGTGAAGGACGCCGGCGCCAACCACATTGCGCTCGAGTACTTCAGCCCGGATGGCGAGGAGGGTTTCCCCGGGAACCTCGATGCGAAGGTGACGTACACGCTCGAGGCCGACAACAGCCTGCGCATCGAGTATGCCGTTACGACCGACAAGCCGACGATCCAGAACCTGACCAACCACACCTATTTCAATCTGGCCGGCGAGGGAAGCGGAGACGTCCTGAAGCAGCAGCTGACGATTGTTGCCGACAAGTTCACTCCGACCGACAAAGAGATGATTCCCACCGGCGAGATCCGTCCGGTGGCGGGAACGCCCTTCGATTTCCGCACGCCGCACGCAATCGGTGAGCGTATCAATGACAAAGATGAGCAACTGGTGAACGGGCGGGGGTACGACCACAATTGGGTGCTGTCACATGCGGCGGGCAAAGTGTCGCTGGCCGCGCGCGCCGAAGACCCTTCATCAGGACGAGTTCTTGAAGTGTGGACCGACCAGCCCGGGATCCAGTTCTACACCGGAAATTTTCTTGACGGCTCATTAAAGGGGGAGGGCGGTAAGCCGTACGTGTACCGCGGCGCCTTTTGCCTGGAAACGCAACATTTCCCGGACGCGCCGCACCACGCGAATTT
>JBOGLI010000013.1:0-6206 GCA_050746165.1 Terriglobales bacterium
GGCCGCATTCGCATCGAATCCCCGAGCCATCTCCGCTTTGATCTGTGAACCGTTGCTCTGTAATAGCGGATGTATCCCCGCGGAGCGCGGATTTCTCGAATTTCTCCGTCACATCACCGAACGTGAAGGCGCTCTGCTGATCTTCGACGAAGTGATCACCGGTTTCCGTCTCTCCCTCGGAGGCGCGCAGCAGTACTACGGAATTACGCCCGACCTGGCTACCTATGCCAAGGCGGTCGGCGGCGGAACTGCGTTGAGCGTCCTCGGCGGAAAAGAAGAATTCATGCGCTGGATCGCCGATGGACGCGTCGTGCACGCCGGGACGTTGAACGGCAACGTGATCGCGCTCGCCGCCGCCAAGGCGGTGCTGGATGTTCTATCGCGAAACGATGGAAGTGTGTACCAGGAACTGCAGCGCCGAGGGCAACGCCTTCGCCGCGGTATGGAAAGCATCCTTTCCTCGCGCGGGTACAAGGTCGTGACGTCGGGCGAAGGCGTGGTCTTTTCGCTGCTATTCCTCGACCGCGCGCCGCGCGAATATCGTGACCTGCTTCGCGCAGATACCCGGCTCTATTCCGACTTCGCGCTGGCATTGCTCGATGAGGGGGTTCTCGCTTTGCCGGATGGGCGGTGGTATCTATCCACCGCGCACACCGACGAGGACATCGACAACACGCTCGCTGCCGTGCAGCGCGCGGTTGAGGGAACGCGATGTTAGCGGCCGGGAACGTACGCGACGCAGTCAATCTCGATTTTCATGCGAGGCTCAACCAGCGTGGCCTGGACGGTAGTTCTTGTCGGCGGCGCCGCACCGAAGAAGGACGAGTACACTTCGTTCATCGCCGCGAAATCACCGGCTTCGGCGAGAAAGACGGAGCACTTCACCACGTCCGTCAGCGTTGCCCCGCAGCCTTCGACGATTCGCTTCACGTTCTCGAGCACGAGCTTCGTTTCGTGACGAATGTCTCCGAAAGAAAATTCGTTCGTCGCCGGATCAATCGGGCCCTGCCCCGAAACAAAGAGGAAATCTCCCGCGCGAATTACCTCGGAGTATGGACCTTGCGGTTTTGGCGTATTGGGGACAGTGATGCGTTCAATCGTCTTACCCATGAATTCTCCTGCGCGATGACCGATAGGAACTGCAGGTTACGAAATGTCGTGTCGCGATGTCAACGCGGCAGCGCTGCGGGTTTCAATACAGAACCAATCGAGCCTACGAGTGCATGAATATTTTCTGACTGGCGGCGAGATCATCGACGGCACTGGTGCGCCGCCGTTTGCGGCGACGCTCCACATCCGCGAAGACCGCATCTCGCGTATTGGCCAATTCGATGCGCCAGCCGGTGCTCCGGTCATCGACTGTTCCGGTCTGACCATCGCGCCCGGCTTCATCGATTCGCACACCCATTCCGATCTCCAGGTGATCGAGGGCAGGCGAGAGAAGCTGCGCCAGGGCGTTTCCTTGGAGATCGTCGGGAATTGCGGTTTTTCCGCTTATCCTCCCGCACAGAATCCTGCCGAGTTGCGCGAATTCGCGAATGGTATTTTCTGCGGCGATGACCATTGGGCGTGGCCGTCGGCGAAAGCCTACCTCGATGCAATCGCCCAGAGCCGCACCGCGAATGTCGCGTCGTTGGTCGGACACGGCTCTCTTCGCATCGCGGTCGCCGGCAACCGCCAGGGTGAACTTCCGGAATCGGATCTCGCGCGCATGGAAGCGCTACTCGAGGAAGCGTTCGATGCTGGCGCGACCGGCTTTTCGACGGGCCTGATGTATGCGCCTGGCAGCAGCGCGCCGTTGTCCGAACTCGAGCGGTTGTGCCGCGTCGCCGCCCGCAAAGGCAGGATCTATACCAGTCACATCCGCAGCTACTCGGATGGCCTGCTGACAGCGATCGATGAGCAGATCGACCTTGCGCGCCGCACCGGCTGCCGCTTGCAAATCTCGCATCTTCAGGCAGTGGGCGCGAAGAATTGGCCTCTCCATGCGCAGGCGATCGACAGGATCGAAAGGGCACACGACGCCGGCATCGACGTCGAGTTCGATTGTTATCCGTACATCGCAGGATCGACTGTCCTGACTCAATTACTTCCGCAGAAGTTTCTCGACGGAGGGATTCACGCGCTGCTGGCACGTCTGGCTGACCCGGCGCAGCGCGCGGAAATTGCGCGGGAGACCAGCGATACGATCCCATGGCGCTGGCAGGACATCCTGATTTCATCTCTCGATAGCCAAGCCAATCAAGCCGTGATCGGCAAAACGCTCGCTGCCATTGCCGAGGACCGCGATTGCGAACCCATCAACGCGCTCCTGGATTTGCTGACCGAGGAAGAAGGCAAGGTCAACATGGTCTCGTTCAACCAGAGCGAAGAGAACCTGCGGCTCAGCCTGACGCATCCGCTATCGACAATTATCAGCGACAGCTTCTTCGTGAAGGGGCGCCCGCACCCACGGCTTCATGGCACGTTCCCGCTGCTGCTCGGAACCATGTGCCGCGAACGGCGATGGCTTTCGCTGCCGGAAGCAATCCAGAAAATCACGTCACGCCCAGCTCTCCGATACGGACTCGCGGACCGCGGAGTTTTGCGCGAGGGAGCGTTCGCCGATATCACGGTTTTTGATTCCACATCCGTCGACAGCCCGGCCAATTACGAAAATCCGGAGTTGCCACCCGTCGGGATCCGCGAAGTATTTCTTAATGGAATGCGCGTGCAGTAGAGCCGCGAAAAGGTCAACGCCATGATCGAGAAGACGCATAAAAATATCGCCGCAGTGCGAACGGGCAGGTACACCGTCCCCGTGGTGCGCAGCACCTTTCGCATTCTTGAAGAACTCTCGCGGGCCGAGTCGCTCGGGGTCAGTGAAATCGCGGCGCGGACGCATATTGCAAAATCAACTGTGTTCCGCATTCTCTGCACGCTGTTCGACCTGGGATACGTCGTCCGCGACGCCGACCGGAACTACGTCGTCGGCGTTGCACTGGCAAAGCTCGGTAATGACGAGGCCAATACCGCTGCGCTCCGGATGGTCGCGATGCCGCTCATGGTCGAATTGCGAAACCGCTTCGGAGAGACGGTGAACCTTGGCGTTCGCAACTTCGACAAAGTCACCTATGTCGAGGTCGTCCCCAGCGAATTCGCGCTGCGCATGCAGGAAACGCGCGGCTCTGCGGTGCCCGTGCACGCCAGCGCCCTTGGTAAGGCGATCCTGGCGTTCACTCCGGCCGACCTCGTGGAGAGCATGGTACGCGGCCGCAAGCTGCAGATCCTTACCCAGCACACGATCTCCGATCCGGACGACCTGCTGCTCGAACTGCGGCGCGTGCGCACCGCCGGCTTCGCATTCGATCGTGGCGAGGTTTCGCTTTTGGCCCGTTGTGTGGCCGCGCCCGTAATCGGTCCGGGCGGCGTTGCGGTGGGCGCGATCAGCGTCTCGGGACCAGCGTCGCGCTTCAATCCGCGCAAGGATTCGCTCGTCATTGCGTCTCTGGTGCAGGCGGCAGAAGCAATTTCCGCTAAGCTCCGCGCTCGCGCAAGCGCTGGCATCGAGCGATTGCGGCGGCCGGACGATGCGAAGCGCGCCGCCGGACACGCTGCCCGGTGACGGGACCACCTTGACGCCGGCAAATAGCAGAAGTTATGGTATTGAACATCTGTTCTGCGTATCGAATACAAGAAGCATGTCTTTGGAGGGCGGATGATGACGCGCACCCACGGAAAGCTCGCTCCGGTGCTGGCAATCGGTCTCGGTTTGTGTCTCGGAACATCGTCCCTGAATGCCCAGACCGCGGCACCCGATCAATCGGCAGCGCAACCGCGGCTTCAGCACGTCACGCGCGTCCAAACGCAGCCCGACGAGGCATTCCTGATCGACGATGCGCCCACGTTTCCGATCGGCTACACCCAGGGCCCGCCGACTGGGGCGGCGACTCGGAATGGAAATAATGCGATGGCGTACCTCCATCGCGAGGGTTACACCTTTCAGCTTTGGTATTGCCCGAAAAACGCCTGGGGTCCGGCAAAGGAAGCGGAACTCGACGCGCTCTTTCGTGAAGCGAATCAGCAGGGCATGCACGTCGTAATTTCCATCAACGACCTGCAGCACGTCAAACCCGGCGAGACCGACAAGATCGCGGAACTGAAGCGGGTGGTCACCAAGTACCGCAGCGAGCCCGCGCTGCTTTTCTGGAAAGGTGAGGACGAGCCGCAGTGGGGCAAGGTCCCGGTGGAAAATCTGCGGGTCTATTACGACACCATTCATCAACTCGACCCCAACCATCCCATCTGGATCACGCAGGCGCCGCGCGGAACGGTGAATGACTGGAAACCCTACTCGCAGTACTTCGACATCGGCGCCGTCGATATTTATCCGATCGGTTATCCGCCGGGCATGCACTCCGGCACGTCGAATAAAGACCTGAGCGTGGTTGGCGATTACGCGCAGATGATTCGCGAGTCCACCGACTTCCACAAGCCCACGATGATGATCCTCCAGATTTGCTGGAGCGGCGTGACGACGAAGGGCCGCACGCTGCGTTTCCCCACGTTCTTTGACGAGCGCTACATGACGTACCAGTCGATCATCGACGGCGCGCGCGGCCTGGTTTATTTCGGCGGAAATGTCGCCGGTTGCCTGAACGAACGCGATGCCGCTTATGGATGGAACTGGACGTTCTACAACCGTGTGCTGCGCCCCGTCCTCGACGAGCTGCGGCCGGATGGGCCGGTGTACCCGGCGTTGATCGCACCCAACTCATCGCTGAAGATCTCGTCCGATGGCGGCAAGGACATGGATTTCACGGTTCGAGAGTCAGGTGACTATCTCTACCTGCTTGCGGCGCGGCGAGATGCGCCTACCGCGCAGGTCAGTTTCTCAGGCTTGCCCGCGACGCTGTCTGAGGGCGAGGTGTTGTTTGAATCACCGCGCCACGTCTCCGTTACCGATGGAAAGCTCACCGACTGGTTCGCGCCGCACGACGTTCACGTTTACCGCTTCCGCCTCAAGTGAAGCCGCTCAACGGCGTCACTTTTTTGGGACGACATCGTCGGGCGGCGCGCTGACCTTCACGTTTTCGCCGTCGTGCGCGAGCGATTCGTGGATCGCCTCCAGCGCTGCCGTCACCTGTCGCCCGTCGAATCCGGTGACGCGCGGCTCGGTATCGTTCAGCACCGCATAGGCGAAATCCTCCAGGCACATCGGGAACGCGCCGCGAATCCTGCCGTAAATGTCTGCGATCAGAAATCCTTTCGGATACGAGAAGCTCTTCTCCGTGCTGATCTCATAGGACTCGCGCTTGCGATCCAGGTGAACGTGACCGGCCGTGCCGATCACCTCGACGAAGGAGTCCACCGGCGTCGGAAACGTGTTCGGATAAATCCACCCCGACTCGAACGTAAAGATCGCACCCGAGGCGAACCTGACCTGTGCCTGGATCATGTCGTAGGTCGGGATGCCGCGCTTCACTAGCACCTCTTTGCGGCCCCAGGCGCGGGCCTCCACGGGTTCGCTCGCAATAAACCAGCGCACCAGGTCGAGATCGTGAGACGTGAGCAGCCATGCCGGGGTCGTCTCTCCGGCCCAGCGGATGTTCTCGGTCGAAACGACGATCGTGTCGTTCTTGCGCGCATATCCAACTAATGGCGTGCCGATCTCTCCTTTCGCGATGCTGTCGTGCGCCATGTGATAGGCCGATAGCCAGCGATGATTGAATGCCACCTGGATTTTGACCTTGTGCTTTTTGGCCAGCCGCAACAGCGTGTCTGCTTCCGATGTCTTCGTGACCAGGGGCTTTTCGACCAGGATGTGCCGCCCCGATTCAATCGCCGCCTTTGCGAATTCGAAGTGGGCGTTGTCGGGCGTGGAGATCACGACGGCGTCGATGTCATTCCGCTCCAGCATTTTTCGGTGATCGGTGAAACCGGGGACGCCATACTGGCGCGCGACTTCATCGACCGGTTCCTGCCGGCGCGCACAAACCGCCGCCAGCGTGACTAGCGGATGTTCGTCGAACACTCGCACACAGGTCCGTCCCATCTTGCCTAACCCGATCACCGCAATTCGTACCCGGTCCATCACTCCTCCTGTCGAAGTCAAGCGGCGCGTCCGGCCTCTTCCATACGTAAAAGGCGGCGCAGGTTCCCGCCGGCGATCAAACGGCGCGCTTCGTCCGATATGCGTGCCGATGCCAGCACACCCAGCGCAGACG
>JBOGLI010000014.1:0-4733 GCA_050746165.1 Terriglobales bacterium
AGCCACGGCCGCACCCCCAGGTCTCCGAAGTAATCGCCGGTGACGAACTGCCCGGTCGCAACTTCGGCATTCCCATCCGCGATCACGTTCAGTTGCGGGCTGGTCGCGAAGGCGAACACGTCGGAAAACGTCCCCTTCGTGTCCCGCATACGTTCGAACGAGAGATAGGGAAACGAAGTGCCCTCCAGATTTCCGGTCGTCGAATAGTCGGAGGTCGCGGTGCCGCTATATCCGCCTGCCATGGGAATATCGTGGTTCGCCGAATCCCAGACCATCAGCACAAGCCGTTTCGGATCCCTGACCGGAAGCGGCTTCAGCAGCACGGCATCGACGATCGTGAACAGCGCCGTGTTTGCCCCGATGCCGAGGGCCAGCGTGAGGACCGCAACCGCGGTGAATCCGGGATTGCGGCGCAACATGCGGATGCCGTACCGCAAGTCATGCAAGAAGCTCTCCAGCAGCGGCAGCCCGCGCTGATCGCGATACGACTCCTTCGTCTGCTCGACTCCGCCCAGCCGTATCAACGCCGCGCGCCGCGCCTCTTCTGGTGTCATGCCCGCGCGCACGTTGTCGGCGATGTGAAATTGGAGGTTGGATTCGATCTCGTCGGCGAGATCTCGGTCGCGTTGCTGCTTGCCAAATAATCCGGCGACCCGTCGGACCACTATGCGGAGCTGTTTCATGTGCGCCCGCCATTCGAAAATCAAAAATCGAAAATCAAAAATGAACTGACAGTGCCCCACATCTGCCCGGTTTTGGCGGGTGTGGGATAACTACGCCCGTTCCTTTCCCATCGCCAGGAATCGCGCCATGATCTCCGCCGTCTCCTGCCACTCCCCGGCTTCTTTTTCGACTTGCTTCCGTCCCGCGCGCGTCAGCCGGTAGTACTTCGCCCGCCGGTTGTTGTCCGACGAGGTCCACTCGGAAGTCACATACCCTTCCTGCTCAAGCTTCAGCAGGGCAGGGTAGATGGTTCCGTACTGCACCTCGATGGCATCGTCGCTGACTTGCTCGATCCTGCGCGCGATTCCATACGCGTGCAGCGGTCCCATGCTTTCCAGCGTCTTCAGCACCATCAGCGCCAGCGTCCCTTGCCAAACGTCCTTCTTCTCCGGCATCACGGCTCCTATTGGATGGCAATAGTACGCGCGGTACTATTGGAAAGCAATATGAATGATAGACGGGAGTACGACCGAAAGGTTAGGAGGCGGGTGCCCCACACATCGCGCCGCTCTAAATTCTGAACCGGCCGGCATCTTCGGCGCGATGTGTGGGTCTTGCTTGTCGCACACATGGCGATGAGGGGGTGGGGGTATTTAAGCGTGAGATATTACGGCAACTGTGAACACCCGAAAGCCGAGAGCCGACAGCCGGAAGCCCGAAGCTACTTCGTTTCCACCAGCGAGTGCGTAATCGCGTGCACCGACAGCGCAATCCGGTTCTGCACGCCCACTTTACGCATCAGCTTGGCGACGTGCGCCTTTACCGTCCGCTCCTCGATGCCCAGCGCGGAACCAATCTCCTTATTGGACCGGCCCGCTACCAGCATCTCCAGCACGTCGCGCTCGCGATCGGTGAACTGCACGCGTCCGGCGGGGAAGATGCGCGATGGCGACGACGTGACGCGCTCGATGAACATCGATAGTACCCGCCGCGGCGCCCACACCGATCCCTGGTGCACGATGCGGATGGCCTGCACGAATTCTTCCGCCGACGCCGCCTCATCCACGTATCCCTTGGCTCCGGCGGCGAGTGCCTTGAGTATGGTTTCGTCGTCCATGCCGCTGGCGCTGACCAGGATGCGCAAGCCGGGACGCGTCGCCTTCAGGCCCGCCATCAGGTCGAACAGGTTTTGCGAGCCATGGCTGCCCACCAGCGCCAGGTCGATCTCCGGCTCGCTGGCGATGCTGGTGGCGGTCGACGAAACCAGTTCGAGGTCGGGCTCGGTATCGAATAACGCGCGGAACCCGATCAGACGCAACGGATCGGGTTCGAGGACGGCAACGCGAATCTTCGGTTTATGGGCGTGAGCGAGTTTGGCTTTAGCTACCATGATCGAGGCGTAGCATACCGGAAAATGGCCGAACAGGCATTGGCCGTTAGGACATGAACCACAGTCATCAGTCCCCAGCTTCCCGTCGTCCGCCTCGTTGGTTCTCGCTGGCGACTGGCGCCCGGCGACTGGCGACTGGGGTTCCGCATCTAAACCGGCCGGAGTAGCTCATGAAACTGGCAGCCCTGACACTCTCGTTCGTATTCGCTATCTCAGCGGTCGCGCAGATCCAGGCGCCGCCCTATACCCCGAAGTTTCGCGGCGATCCCGCCCATTCCAATGCCGAGGCCGTCGCGCTCGGATACATGCGCACCGTCGCCGTCGCCGAGCAGTTGTACAAGAAGAAGCACGGCGCCTATGCGGGCTCATTGCACGAGCTGATTGGCCACGGTTCGTTTACCCGCCGCATGACGGCCCCAGAACAGGGCGACTACACCGTCAAATTCCGCGGCGCCACCAAGGATTGGTCGCTCGCGTTGGTGCCCAAAACCTTTGACGCCGATCATCGGGCTTTCTTTATGGACGAGAGCGGCACCATCCGCGCCGAGGCAGATAAGCCTGCGACCGCCTCATCGGAGCCAGTGAAGAAGTCCGGCTGATGTTTTGCTATTTCTGCGCCAGCGTGGTCCTTGCCTGGTTCGTGAACCCGTCCACGTAGCCCAGTTGGAACCCTTGGGCATACGCCGAGCAGAACCCCGCATCGTTCGTGCTCGGGCCAGCCGGACAGGCCGACGACGCTTGCGACCGCAACTGCCTGCGCGCGTCGGCGAGTCCTTGGCGCTGTCCGGCAAGGTAGCCCAGGTCGACACCTTGATCGAAGGCCGCTGATTGGACCTTGTCCTGAGCCGGAGGAGCCGAGAATGCCGCCTCTACATTCTCAATGGCGCGGAAGCGGCGGCCCGCTGCTGCATCGGCAAACCCGACCGCGAAGCCTTCGTGGAAACCTGCCTTGTACATCTGCTTCGGCCCAAAGTCCTTTCGATATCCGCGGAGCGACGCATCGGCGTTGTATTCGCCGCGTTGGACCCGGCCCATTTGCAGGTCGAAGTCGCCCTGATGAAATCCCTCCTCGTATCCATGCAGATATCCATGGAGGAATGTCGAGCGGTGGGCGACGGCGGCGACGCTCGAGAACTGAAAATGGGGGTCCTGTTCTTGAGCGGCAAGCAATACCGGGCACAGGGCAAAACAGCAGAGGAGGAGGATGATATTCCGCACAAACAACCTCCGCCAAATAGATGGCAAGTTGCAAGCTGCGGATGTGTCAGCTGGTGGCTGGCTTAAATTGGCGTCGGCGTAAATGGAAAAACGGCAAGCATAGTGCTTGCCGCTCTTCGATGGGAGTTTTCGTTACGCTTATGCGCTTTTCTTCACGCCGTGCACGCGGACCGAAAGCCGCGACTTATAGCGCGACGCCGTATTCTTGTGCAGCACGCCCTTCTGGACCGACTTATCGAGCACGGAAACGGTCTGCTTGAGCGCCGTTTCGGCCTGCTCACGGTTTCCAGAAGAAAGGGCGGTGCTGAGCTTGCGCAATTCGGTGCGCAGGCGGGATTTGTTCAAACGATTGGTGGCCGTGCGCCGTTCTGTCTGCCGGGCGCGCTTCAGGGCCGAAAAGTGGTTCGCCATCTTTGCCAGCTGTCCTTATGGTGAGAATTCGGTGTGGCCGAAACCCTTATTTTACGGACAGCAGCGGCAAAGGTCAATCGAATCAGCCCCAGCCATTCAGAAATATTCAGGACGGATGTGTCCGGAAAGTAAGCATTTACATCAAATAAATTGGGCGACCATGCGGCCGCATAGCCGGGTTCCGATTGACTCTGCACACCGCCCGTCGTACCCTTAGCGACACACACATGGCAGTTTCTTGGCTCCGCCGCGAGCACCTCACCCAACCATCCAGGAAATCACTTTTGCCGTGCGCTGCCCTGGCGCCATGCGGCCGAACCGAATGAAGAAAAACATCGACATCATCCCTAACGTGGAAACGCTTTTCGGCACGCGCGACGAGCATCTGCGCCTGCTGGAAGACGGTCTCAATGTCAATATCGACCTCAAGGCCGACAGCATCGAAATCGAAGGCGCTGCCGGCGACGTTAAGCGCGCCGAACAAGTCTTCGCCGACTTCGCGCAGTTGCAAGGCTCCGGTCACGTCTTCAACAACGGCGACCTGAGTTCGATGGTGCGGGTGCTGGTCACCGACCCGAACGCCACCCTGCGCGGATTGGCCGATGCCGGCCGCCAACGCGCCTTCGGCAAACGCACCGTGCAGCCGAAGAGCTTGAATCAACGCCGTTATCTGGACGCGATCGAGACGCACGACATGGTATTCGGCGTCGGGCCCGCTGGTACCGGCAAGACCTATCTGGCGGTCGCGATGGGAATCTCCGCGCTGATGAGCAAGCGCGTTAACCGCATCATCCTGGCGCGCCCGGCGGTGGAAGCAGGCGAGCGCCTTGGATTCCTGCCCGGCACCTTGCAGGAGAAGGTCGATCCCTATCTCCGGCCTCTCTACGATGCCCTCTACGACATGCTCGATCCCGAGAAGGTGGACCGCTACCTGGAGAAGAACGTGATCGAGATCGCGCCCATTGCGTTTATGCGCGGGCGCACGCTCAACGATTCCTTCATCATCCTCGACGAGGCGCAGAACACGACCTCCGAGCAGATGAAAATGTTC
>JBOGLI010000015.1:0-2135 GCA_050746165.1 Terriglobales bacterium
CTTCAGGTCTTTACTCCAGAGCTTGTGAAGGGCCGGGAGGAAGTTTTCGACGGTGTAACGAAAACGCTTGATACCGATACGGAGCTGGTGCAGGTCGGTGTCACGCCGCGTGCGCAGGGCAATTTCGTGCAGGCGGAACGCGTCGAACCAACGCTCCAGGGCGAGGTAGCGAAAGGCGCGGCTGCCAGGCGGAAGAGCGCGGGCACGGCGGTCGAGCTCGACCGCGAGCTTGGTCCAGCGTTTGCCGGGGAAGGCGTCGAGGGCGGCACGTGCGGCGCGCTTCTGGTCCGCCTCGCGGCCGGCAAGCGCGGCGGAAATCGTGCTACGCACGGGATCGGATGCGGCGGCAAGCGAGGCCAGCCATTCCTCGAGCACCTGGGTGTCGCGCAGCTCGCCGAGGGCGGAGAAAAGCGGCTTGGGAAGGGCGCGGAACTGTTTCCATCCGGGCGCGGGATCGAGGGTGCGGAGTCCCTCGGCCATCGAGCGGCAGCGGCGGATGGCGACGCGGAGGTCGTGGACGGGATCGGCATCGAGTGCGGCAGAGGCTTTGCGCAGTTCAGCGACGGCGCAATTGGCCCAGTAGAGCAGACCGGTGCGCGGCATGGGGGAGCGGGGACGTGACTTCGCGGACGGCATCGGGAGAACGCCAGAATATCATTGATTCGGTTGGTTGCGAGCCGGCTGGAAGCCAGCGGAACTGCCGGCTGGAAGCCAGCGCTACGGGTTGTTATTGCAGTGTGTTGCTGGGGCGGGAGCCGGCCATCTGCTGGGCACATTCGATGGCATTGAGCGCACTCAGTCGAAGATTGTCGGCGGCAGCCCAGATCCAGAAGCCGTTTTCGCGCTGCGCATCGGGACGGATCCACGCAAGGATGTCCTCCTGCCCGGCGGCGCTGACGTTGCTGGGCGTGTCCTCGAGGCGGGTGAGTTGGACGTGCTCGCCCTCGAGAGCCTGCGAGAGATCGCCGAGCGAGCGCGGACGCTCCAATTCCACATACATCGAAAAGACGTGTCCGTGGAAGATGGGCGCCTGCACCAAGAGCAGCGAGGGCACGGCCGCGTGCTCGCCGGCGATGGTCTTGAAATGCGTGGCGATGCGGCGCTCTCCGGTTTCGAGCGTAGGTTGCGAATGTTCGCCATAGCGCGCGAGGAGGTTGAACGCAACCTGCGCGTCAAAGACATTCTTCGGCATCTCCTGGAAGGAGAGCAGGTTCACGGTCTGCTCATGGAGTTCATCCATGCCGGCGCGGCCGTGTTCGCTGGCGGGCTCGAAGAGCGTGGCGTTCGCCGAACGGATTTTGCCCGCCTTTTGCAGGCGACTGAGAAGCAGCGCGAGAACGACGGCCGCCGGATGCGCGACGACCACGGGGCCGGGCTCGAGTTCCGGCGCGGGGGCGGCACCGAATTCGCGCTCCAGCCAGGGCGAGCGGACGCGGCTTCCGGCGACGGCCTCCAACCCGTAGGAGAGATCGACGACAGCAGAGCCGGCGCGGCGCGCCAATTCCCATAACTTCCGGGTGGAATCGGGTTGCGAGGCGAAGAAGGCGAAGTCGATCCCTTCAAAATTGCTGCCTGTAGCTTTTTGTACGAATGTGACTTCGTCGCCCACGGGCTCAAGGCGGCCGAGAGAATCGTCGTCGTCGAGAAGGCGCGGGGTGTCGGCGGGGAAGCTGGATTCGGGAAGCAGCTCGGCGAGTTCCTTGCCCTTGAGCGTGCCGGCGCCGACGATGGCGATGCGGTACACAGCGGTGGCGCGAGCTTTGCCTTCTCGGTTCATTGGCTTTCAGTGGCCTCAGTGTAGTTGGGCGGCGGAGGCGAGCTGCGCCGGAAGACGAAGATCAGGCGCGCAAACACGCCGGAAAGCATGTACGCGAGCGCGAGGAAAAAGAGGAAATACTCGGAAACCAGAAGAACGCCCACGAGCACCATGCCCAGGATGACGATGATGCGTGCGGGATGACGGCTGCGGAAATCGAGGTCCTTGAAGCTATAGAACCGCCAGGTGCTGACCATGAGGTAGGCAGCGACCACGACCAGCGCCGACCAGACCAAGGCCATCCACCAGGTGGTGATGGGATCGCCGTTGGTGAAATGCACGACGGCGGCGATCACGCCGGCGCCAGCGGGGATGGGCA
>JBOGLI010000016.1:0-16603 GCA_050746165.1 Terriglobales bacterium
CGGCTATATCGACGCCGTGATCCAGCCGCACGAGACGCGCAAGAAGATCATCGACGCCCTCGAAATGCTGCAAACCAAGCGCGACAAAAACCCGCCGAAGAAGCACGGGAATATACCGCTGTGAGGCTTGAGTCAGCACGCGAGAATGGTCATGCGCTGCCGTAGGCAGCAAGTGAGAATAGCCCGGCGCTTCAGCGCCGGGTTGCGAATAGCAGATTCATCCCGAGTGCCGTAGGCACGGCTGATCAGTTTCCCAAATGCGGAATGTTCCACGACGAATTTTGCCGCCCCATATCTCCTCAGCGCCGCGCTGATCGCCGTATCCTCGGGGTGTATGTCCCACACTTATGTTTCCACGTTTGTCCACTGCGTCTTCTCGACCAAGAATCGCGTGCATGGAATTCCACCAGCGGTTCAGCCGGACCTCTGGGCGTATATCGGCGGGATTGCCCGCGCGAACGCCGCGAAGGCAATGGCAGTTGGCGGGACCGACAACCACGTCCACGTTCTCTTATCGGTGCCATCGATCATGTCAGTTGCACGCGCCGTGCAATTGATTAAGGGCGGCTCGTCGAAGTGGCTTCACGACGAACATAAGCTCACTTGTGAATGGCAGGAAGGATACGGTGCATTTACCGTTGGAATGTCGCAGGTTCCGCGCACAATCAAGTACATCAGTTCACAGCCGGAGCACCATCACACCTTGAGCTTCGAGGATGAATTTGTCGCGTTTCTGAAGAAACACGACATCGCGTACGATCCGAAGTTCGTATTCGGGTAATCAGTCGTGCCTACGGCACTCGGGATGGGTGGCGGGGCGCTGACCCGGCGCTGAAGCGCCGGGCTATTCTCGGTCGCGCCTACGGCGCACAGAACGCCCTGAGCGGTCGCCGGATGATCAACGAAGACGGTAAAGCTACTTAACCACTCCGCGCTCTGCCGTCTCGATGAACCTCACCAGCATCGCCACGTCTTCCGTCATCTCTTCCGATTTCAACTTCTCAATCGCTTGCGTGGTGTTGAGTTTCGACGCAAGTAGCGTCCGAAACGCGCGCTGGAGCCGCTGAATTCGTTCCTCGGTGAAGCCGCGGCGTTGCAGACCCAGCGTGTTCAAACCGTAGGCGCGGTTTTCGCGAGCCGCACTGGTCTTCGAGAACGGCATCACGTCTTGCGTGGCCATCGTCCCGCCGCCGATATACGCATGCGCGCCGACGCGGCAGAACTGGTGCACCGCCGACATCGCGCCGACCGTCGCCCATTCCTCGATCGTCACGTGTCCGCCCAGCGTGGCGCCGTTGATCAGCATGGCGTGGTCGGCGACCTGGCAGTCGTGGCCGACGTGGCTGTAAGCCATCAAATAAACATGGTTGCCGATCCGCGTCAGTCCGCCGCCCTTTACGGTGCCTCGATTGATGGTGGCGAACTCGCGAATCAAGTTATCGTCGCCGATTTCCAGCCGCGTGGCTTCCCCGTGGTACGTGACGTCCTGCGGTTCGATGCCAACCGCGGCGAAAGGATAGATTCGATTGCGCGCCCCAATCCGCGTCGGACCGTGTATCACCACATGCTGCATGATCTCGGTATCGTCACCGACCTCGACCTCGGCGCCAATCACGGAATACGCTCCGACTCTGCAACTCGCCGCGATGTGCGCCGAGGGATCAATGATCGCTGTGGGATGAATCAGCATTTATTACGCAGTAGGGCTACCTAATCGTTACGCTTGGGGACGAGCATACAACTCAGCGTGGCTTCACACGCGAGCTTGTCGCCGACATAAGCTTTGCCTTCCATCTTTCCCGCGCGGCTCCGCCATTGCGCCACTTCTACCTCGAACCGCACCGTATCGCCGGGCACCACGTGGCGGCGGAATTTTGCGTCGTCAATTCCGGTGAACACCACGATCTTCGACGCGCGGTCGGGCACGTCCATCAGCAGCAGCACGCCGCCCGCTTGTGCCATCGCTTCGATGATGAGCACGCCGGGCATCAGCGGATGCCCGGGAAAATGCCCGTGAAACCACGGTTCGTTGACGGTAACGTTCTTGATTGCGACAATCCGCTTCATCCGCTCGACTTCGGTCACCCGGTCGATCATGAGGAACGGGTAACGGTGCGGGAGGATGCGCTGGATCTCGACCACATCCATCGGCATTTTTGGCGGCGGCGAGTATGGTGAGCTATCCATAAGTGCAAACGAAGCCGCATTATAACCAAAGCATGAAGATCGCCAAGACAACCCACCCACTGCTGACGGCCGCCACCAGGCGCCTGCCTGACACCATCGCGTTGATCCGGCGCATGGTCGAGCACGAATCCCCCAGCTTCAACAAGGATGCCGTCGATGGGCTCGGACGCAAACTCGCCGACGAACTTCGGCAGCGCGGCGCAACCGTGAAGGTCCACCCGGCGAAAAAATTCGGCGACCACCTGCAAGCCGATTGGCCCGGTGCCCAAAGCCCAAAGCCCGGCGCCCGCAGCCCGAAGCCCATCCTTCTGCTCGGGCATTTCGACACCGTCTATGAAATGGGAACGCTGGCGTCGATGCCGTGGCGCGAATCAGGTGGACGCCTGCAAGGTCCCGGCGTGCTCGACATGAAGACGGGTATCGCGCAGATGCTGGCCGCCATCGACTTGCTGCGCGAAACCCGCGGCGCCCTGCCCCGACCCGTCCGCGTGCTGCTGGTCACCGACGAGGAAGTCGGGAGCGAGTCCTCGCGCGCTGTCATCGAGCGGCTGGCAAAACAGTCGGCGGCGGTGCTGGTGTGCGAGGCGTCGTATGGCCCGCAGGGTCATCTCAAGACGGCGCGCAAGGGCGTCGGCAACTTTACCGTTCGCGTTACCGGCGTTTCCGCGCACGCGGGCCTCGATCCCGAAAAGGGCCAGAGCGCAATTGTCGAACTCGCCCACCAGATCACCCGCATCGCCGCGTTCTCCGATCCGAAGCGTGGGTTGACCGTGAACCCGGGCGTGATTCGCGGCGGCACGCGCACCAACGTCGTCGCCGAAAACGCCGAGTGCGAGATCGACGTACGCATCTCCAAACGCGCGGACGAAGCCGTCATCGACAAAAAATTTCGCTCGCTTAAGCCGGTGAACTGGCGCTGCCGGCTGGAGGTCACAGGCGGCATCAACCGGCCGCCGATGGAACGCACAAAGGAAATTGCCGCGCTCTTTGCGAAAGCGCGGCAGATCGGCGCCGAGTTGGGCATGAAATTTGGCGAAGTCAGCGTGGGCGGCGGCTCCGACGGAAACCTGACGGCTGCGCTGGGCGTGCCGACCCTCGATGGCCTCGGTGCGGTCGGCGACGGGGCTCACGCCCGCCACGAATACGTTGTCATTGACGAAATTCCGAAGCGCGTAGCGCTACTGGCGAGGCTGATCGAGACGATCTAAGAACGAATTAGCCGCTGATTAACAGTGATGAACGCTGATGTCTGTTGATTGATCAGCGTTCATCAGCGTGAATCAGCGGCTGACTTACTTCACAGCGTCGCTTTTTCCAAATCCACCGTCTTCCACTTGCCCGCGATGATGCCCGCCCGAATCTGCGCCGGCGTCTTCTTCAACTTCGTCTGCTGGTACGCGTAAACCGCTTCCTTCATGCACACGTCGCAATGGGCGGCATGATCGCCCTCGAAGCAGGAGTGCAGGCTCTTGTGGCCCATGCGCTCGCAGTAGCAGTAGCAGGGCATCTGGTTCAGTACGCCCGGAATTTTCGCGGCGATCTCGTACACGCGCACCTGCAGCGGATCGCTCAAGCCGCGCACGTCCAACTGCTCGGGGCGCAGGATAGGCCCCACTTCGCCTGCTTTCGGCGGACGGTGGTTGTACGCGGGTACGTGATCCCCCTGCGAAAAAGCGAGCAAGGCAAAGCACAGAATCGAAGCCAGTGTGAATGCGGGCCTGGTAAACGTCTTCGTCATCGCCTTAATCCTTCAATGTTCCTTGTTCGTATGGCTAGTTCGCGACGCGACCTATTTCAACCCTGTTTGGCCGCGACACAGTGGAGTTCGCGTCGCCCCATTCGACATACGAAATACGCAATACGACACACGAACACGCCTTCCGCCAGATTTTACCCGATTCCCGGTTCCCGCCCACGGTCACGGCGGACCGCCTGCCGCTCTCGTTTGCATGCAAAACCCGACGTTCGGTGCACATCCAACACAGCAATGGCCGAGTTCGGCCGACGCGCCACTTCGACGACTTACCCGGAGGCTGGAATGAAATCACTGAAGATGTATGCACTCGCGCTGCTGGCTTGCGCGCTGCTGGCGGTTCCGCTGGCAATGCAAGCGCAGCAGCTTTCCATGACACATAACGCCAACATCGAATATGTTGGCGACGACTCTGCCGAGGTCGCCTGGACCACGAATACCGGCGGCAGCTCCGTCGTCCACTACGGCACCGATCCCAATAACCTGAACCGGACCGCCGAGGAGTCGTACCAGGCCAGCCAGAACGGCCAGCACGCCACCCACCGCGTTCTCATCAAGAACCTGCAGCCGAATACGACGTATTACTTCCGCGTCCAATCCGCGCAAGGTCAAGGCACTGGTACCCAGGCTGAGGACCAGGTCCGTTCCTTCCACACCAAGAACAAGGGTGCGGCGGGCACACGCGGCGAGAATTATGGGCCTGCCGGACAGGGTTCATCGCAGCCGGCAGGAATCGGCCAGAACCTCTCCATGACGCACGGTCCGAACATCGAGTATGTCGGCAAGGGTTCCGCCCAGATCGCCTGGACAACCAGCAGCGGCGGCAGCTCGATCATTCACTACGGCACCGATCCCAATAACCTGAACCAGACCGCGGAAGAGTCGTACCAACAAGGCGGCCAGTCGGGGCAGCACGTCACCCACCGGGTGACCATCCGCAACCTGCACCCGAACACGACCTATTATTTCTGGGTCGAATCTGGCCAGGGACAAGGAACCGGTGGCGACGTGCAGGGCACAGTGCAGTCGTTCAAAACGAAGGCGCAATAACGGTTCGCGCTAAATCGCACGGCATCAGGGCGCATGGTCTTCCGTGCGCCCTGAGCCATGCGCCGTGAGCCATTCTTTTGACTCCGCCCCCGCCGTGCCCTAGAATCAATGCAGCAATTCCCAAGGTTCAGATCCATCCGGGCTCGTAGCCTGGGCGGGAGGTCACATGCTCGGCAAGCTCGGACTACCGGAAATTCTCGTCATTGCAGCCATTGCGCTGCTCATTTTTGGCCCCGGCCGCCTCTCCGAACTCGGCAAAGGATTGGGCGAAGGCATTCGCAACTTCAGGTCGGGTATGAAAGATCCCGAAGCCCCCGCCGAGAAAAAATAGGGCACATGGCCAATGGCGCATGGCCCTGATGCCGACTGCCGTTAGCCCTGCGCCATGAGCCCTGCGCCTACTTCCTGCGGTACACTCCCACGCTGTACCCGTCGCGCTCCATCCAGATCGCGCGCTCCCATCCGTCGCCCGGCTCGGGCGAAGTCGTCCTGAATGCCGCCACCAGCAGCAGCCGCGCATCGTGCGCCGGCAATTCCATCCGCAGGACCCCGTTATTCCATTGCGCGCGGCACGTTCGCTCGCTGGAAATAACCACGCGCTTGCGCAGGCTGATCAATTGCCGATACCAATCGAGCATCTCGCCGTGATTGCCGCCACCGATCCATGACAACCGCGAGCGCTCAAACGTTTTCGAATCCTGCGGGTCGGGCACCTCGTCCCACGCGAAGTCCGCGAACTCACTGCGACGCCCTTCCCGGACCGCCTCCTGCAACACCGGGTCGCCGTAGTCGGTGAAGAACTGGAACGGGTTCGCTTCGTCGTACTCCTGGCCCATGAAGAGTAGCGGCGTGTGCGGCGCCAGCAGCAGGATGGCCGCCGCGACCTTGCGCGCGCCATAAGACACGACCAGCGGATTCAGC
Organism: Terriglobales bacterium; assembly: GCA_050746165.1. Classification (GTDB taxonomy): domain Bacteria; phylum Acidobacteriota; class Terriglobia; order Terriglobales; family Acidobacteriaceae; genus DAISJI01. The sequence goes on from JBOGLI010000016.1 coordinate 5,912, forward strand.
CGCTCGCCCTGCGCGCGGTTTCCCACCTGGTCGTGGTTCTGCGTGCAAATGACGTGCCGGTACAGCGGAATGCCATCGGTAGAACTTCCGCGGGGTTTTCCTTTCCAGAACGCAAACGGCTCCCCCTGATATCCGAAGCCCTCGTTCAGGACACGTGCCAGCAGTTCCGGCTTGCCGGCGAAGTCGCCGTAGTAGCCCTTGTTTTCGCCGGTCAACAGCGCGTGCACGGCGTGATGGAAGTCGTCGCTCCACACTCCGTCCACGCCGAACCCGCCCTCTTCCCGACGGCGCAAGTAGCGCGCATCGTTCTCGTCGGTTTCGGCAACGACCGTGACCATGCGGCCCAGCTCCGCCTCCAACCTGTGCACGGCCGCAGCAATTTCGGCGACGACGTGGCGCGGGGAATCGTCCTTGATGGTCTGCGTGGCGTCGAGCCGCAGCCCGTCGGCGTGATACTCGCGGATCCAGTAGAGTGCGTTCTCGCGGACGTATTCGCGCACTCGCTCGCAGCCGGGCTGGTCGTAATTGATGGCCTCGCCCCACGGCGTCTGGTGCTTGTCGGTGAAGTACGGCCCGAACTGCTGCAGGTAATTGCCCTCGTTGCCGAGGTGGTTATAGATGACGTCGATCACCACCGCCAGGCCCGCGCGATGGGCGGCGTCCACCAGTCGTCGCAGTCCTTCCGGGCCGCCATAGTTTTCCTGCACCGCATAAGGCGAAACGGCGTCGTAACCCCAATTGCGTTTCCCCGGATTCGCCGCGACCGGCATAAGTTCGACGGCGGTAACGCCCAGGGATTTCAGATACGGAAGTTTCTCGATCACGCCGTCAAACGTGCCCGATGACGTGAATGTCCCCACGTGCAGTTCGTAGAGGATGTAGTCGCGGAAATCGAGGCCCTTCCAGGTGTGGTCGTTCCACGGGAAGGCTTCCGGATCGACGATCTCGGTCGGGCCGTGTACGCCCTCGGGCAGCAGGCGCGACACGGGATCTGGAATCGGCGTGCCGCCGTCGAGAATATAGAAGTAGCGGTCGCCCGCTCGTGCCGGCAACGTCGCCGAGAAGACGCCGTGCTGGTCGCGGTCCAGCGGGAAATCGCCGCGTCCGATGATGCGCGCGACGGCCTCCCCGGCATTCGGCGCCCACACCCGAAAGTGTGTCTCTCCGCCGTGCGCCGAGGCGCCGAGTTCAAGTCTTTTGCTGGCTGTCAAAGTCACGCGGTTTCAGACGTACTGGGTGCTGATTCGGTTGCACACTTTGCAAATTACAAATTACTCGATTACAAATCCGAAGATGCTCATCCTCGCCTCCGCCTCGCCCCGCCGACAGGAGTTGCTGCGCAATGCGGGCATCGACTTCACCGTCCGCCCGGCGCACGTGAATGAAGACCTGCTGGAGAATGAGGATCCGGTCGCGTATGTCACTCGACTGGCGAGAGCGAAGGCCCGCGCGGTTTGGGATGACCTGAAGACTGAAGACCGACGACCGATGACTGTAGTACTCGGCGCCGATACCACCGTCGTTGTCGACCGTCACATCCTCGCCAAGCCCGAGAATGCCGATGACGCCAAACGCATGCTGCGCCTGCTCTCCGGCCGCACGCACGAAGTCCTGACGGGCGTGCACCTCGCCGGAGAAGGCATCGACGACACTCGCTCCGAGTGCACCCGCGTCACCTTCGATCCGCTCTCCGAGGAAGATATCGCCATGTACATAGCGCACGGCGAGCCCATGGACAAGGCCGGCGCCTACGCCATCCAGGGCATCGCCTCGCGCTGGATCCCCCGCATCGAGGGCTGCTACTTCAACGTCGTCGGCCTGCCCGTGCCGCTCGTCTGCCGCATGCTTGGGGAATTAAGAATGAAGAAGTAAGAATGAAGAATTCCGCGGCGTCTTTCATTCTTCATTCTGACTTCTTCATTCTTCATTTACTGCAGCCCTACTCTCCCCTTCGCCGACTCAATCAGCTTCTGCGAGTCGTACCCAATCCCGTCCTTGAACACCGTCTCGACTTTCTCAATGTCGCTGATATTTTTCGACGGATCGCCCTTGATCACCATCAGGTCGGCGGCTTTTCCCGGCGCGATCGAGCCGACGCTCTGATCGCCGAGATACTGCGCCCCGTTGTAGGTGGCGATCTTGATCGCCTCCACCGGCGTGAATCCCGCCTCCACCAGCAGCTCCACTTCGCGCCAGTCGCCCATGCCCGGCACCACTCCGCCGTACCCAGTCGGATCCAGCCCCGCGATCAGCAGCCCGCCCGCTTGAGCGAACATGTGCTCGAACTGCTCTTCGCGCTTGAACAGCTCGGGCCACGGCGAATTCGGCTGTGCTCCGATCTGCGCCCGCTGCGTGAGGTAGGCGCGGCGCGCATTCTCGGCCATCGTATCGAGGACGCGGTTCATGTACGCCTCGCCCCGCGCTCCCGCTCCTGCCACCGTTAACGATGTGTTAAACGGTGGACGGTTCGGTGCGAAGGTCTCGAATACTGGCAGCGTCGAGGTGAGCGCCACATGGTGCGCGACCAGTTCATCGATCGTCTGCTTCAGCTCGGAGCCGTTCATGTCCAACTTGAGCAGTGATTCCTCCCCGACACGCTGTCCCGGGCAGACGTCCGGCTTCTTGTCAGGGACGAACTCCGTGTCCACCAGCAGCCCGTGCTCGAGATCGTCGATGCCGAGCGCAGCGGCTTCGCGGAAGCCGATCGAGCACAGGTGCCCGGTGATTTTCAGCCCGCGTTTGTGCGCCTCCGCGATGGCCGCGCTCAGCTCCGCGCGCGTGATATTCATGTACGCCTTGAAATTCGACACGCCCTCTTCGGCCCAGTAAGCGACGGTTCGAGTTGCGTCGTCGGGCCCGGTGAGTTCGTGCATCTGCACCGTGTAAGCGCCCTTGCCTTCGAGGTACGGACCCGTCACGTACATCTTCGGTCCGGGGATGCGGCCGGCGTCGATCTGCTGCTTGAGCGAGAGGTCAGCGTAAGGCTCAATGCTGCCGGTGGTGCGCAACGTGGTCACGCCAGCGCCCAGGTACAGCCGCGGTGCGCTATACGCGAGTTCGGCGTAAACCGGTGCGCCGCCCGTCGGATAGAACTGGTGATCGTGCATCCCCACCAGCCCAGGCATGACGGTGTAGCCGGTGAGATCGATCACCTTTGTATTCGTATCGAGCAGAGCATCTTTCGCTTGCCTGGAGAGCGGAGATTGCTCCACCCGATCGATCTTGCCATTGCGGATAATGATCGTCTGGTCTTCCCGCGCGGGCGCGCCCGTCCCGTCGATGACCCGTACGTGCGTCAGCGCGATCATCGGCTGGTCGTACTTTACAAAGGCTCGAACGGCGGGCGAAAGCTGAGAGGACTGCGCGACGGCTGCGGCAGCGAAGAGCAGAAACGTAAGTATTCTTTTCATGCGGTCTTCCGAATCAAGAGTTTAGGAGGCGCGAGTGTAACATTGCGGGACACTGGGAGGAAAAGGACCACGACTTTCGCCGAGGCCGAACGTCTAATTGTTGGAAGCACCGGCGGATCGAGCAGCATCAAACCAGTTATAATGAGGTCACTGCGGTGGTCTCACCAGGTACTTGGAATTTCATGAGCAAAACACTTAAGGCTGTTGTATTGAGCGTCTCCGTGGCGCTCGTGTTGTTCACGATCGTCGGCGGGCTGCGCGTGCATGCCGATTCCGACGATGGCGCCTATCGCCAGTTGGGCGTTTATAGCGAGGTCTTGTCGCGCATCCAGAGCGAGTACGTCGAGGAGCCGAACATTCCCGCCGTTACCGACGGCGCGCTGCACGGTCTTCTTGAATCGCTGGACGCCAACTCCAGCTATCTGACCCCGGATGAGTACAAGAAATTCAAGGCGCTCAAGGTGGACGGCAAGGCCAATATCGGCGCCACCATCTCCAAGCGCTTCGGTTATGCCGCGGTCGTTTCGGTCGTCCCCGGCGGGCCTGCGGACAAGGCTGGCCTCGAGGGCGGAGACATCATCGAGGCGATCGAGGGCAAGAGCACCCGCGAGATGTCGCTGGCCGTCCTCGGCAACGAGATGACGGGTGAACCGGGCTCGAATATCAACGTCTCGGTGGTGCGCCCGCGCAAGGCCGAGCCGGTGAAGCTGACCATCACCCGTAACAGCGTTACCATTCCACCGGTTACCGACCAGACGCTGGAAGGAAACATCGGCTACATCAAGGTGGACACGCTCACCGTCGGCAAGGCTCAGGAGATCGCCAACAAGATCAAGACGCTGCAGACTCACGGCGTCAACAAGCTGGTCCTCGACCTGCGCGATTGTTCCGCCGGTGACGAGAAGGAAGGCGTTGCCGTCGCGAACCTCTTCCTGACGCACGGCGTCATTACCTATCTCCAAGGCCAGCGCTATCCGAAGGAAGTTTTCAATGCCGACCAGGCGAAGGCCGTCACCGGTCTGCCGCTGGTTGTGCTGGTGAACCGCGACACCGCCGGCCCGGCTGAAATCGTGGCCGCCGCCATCCTCGGCAACGCCCGCGGCGACGTCCTCGGCGACAAGACTTTCGGCATCGGCTCGGTCCAGAAAGTGATCGACGTTCCCGATGGCTCGGCGCTGATCCTGTCCATCGCCAAGTTCTACACTCCCGACGGCAAAGCCATTCAGGATACCGGCATTACGCCGAACATCCAGGTGGCCGATAACCTCGATGACTTCATTGTCCCCGACGACGAGGACAACAACACGCCCTCGGCCGCAGAAGAGAAGAAACCGCAGCGCACGCTGGAGAACGATGAACAGCTCAAGCGCGCCATCGAAGTCCTGAAGAACCACGACAAGAAAGCCGCCTAGTAGGGGCAAGGAACAAGGGGCGAGGCGAACTTTCAAAGTTCACCTCGCCCCGATGCTTTTCCGGTCGACGAGTACCGGTCTTGGTTTTCCGTCTCCTTGTGCCTTGTGCCTTGTGCCTTGTGCCTTGTCCCTTGTCCCTTGTCCCTACTCGTCTTTCAGCACCGACAAGTACTTCTTGAATTCCAACCTCGCATTGATGAAGTCCATGTGCGTGAGCTGCAGTTCATCGTTGATGAGGCGGATTTCGCGGTCCTCTACCGTGCTGATCTCGTTGTCGGCGGCGGCAACCGCGAACAGGCAGCGCAGCAGCGCCAGCTTCTGCTCGCGCGTCGCCATATTGTCGAATTCGCGCGTCACCAGGAAATTTTCCGTCCCGCCGAACAGCGTCGCCTGCGTTTTGGCGATCTGCACCACCAGCACCGCCTGCTCCTCCGGCAACCCTCCCACGCTCATCACGCGCTGCTCCATTACCGCGACTTCCTCAGCGCTGACGTTCATGTCGGCGCGCGCCACCCGGCTCAGGATGTACGCGAATGCGGCGATATAGCGCGCCTGTTCCGCCGGCATCTGGTCGAGCTTGTTCACGATCTTGCGGACCGTATCGGTTTCCTGCGATGGCTGTTGGGCATGGCTGCGCAACTGCTGCAGCCAGTTGGAAATGGACATCTTCACCTCGAGTGCTGAGTGCCGAGTGCTAAGTGCTAAGGAAAACAGTCGATCAGCCGTCGCAATCCGAAATGACAGACAGACTGAGCGACTGATGGACGGTTTTGCTTAGCACTAAGCACTCAGCACTTGTTTATGATAGGCCATGCCTGCCAGCACCACCACCCCGCGCGCGGAGTTGCACACCCACCTCGGTGGCGCCGTAGACCCGCCCATTCTCTGGTCCATCGCCCATCGCCAGGGCATTCGCCTTCCCACCAAGGACTATTGGGAATTCGAGGCGATGGTCACCATGGATGCCGACGACCGCAACGCGGGCCTCGCCCAGATGAACGAGCGCTTCTACCGCTGGACGGAGCTGATCCAGTCCTCCCCCGAAGCCATCCAGGACTGCGTGCACAGCGTCATCGGCGGCGGCTATCGCAAGTGCAACCTCGTCCTGCAGGAGCTGCGCTTCAATCCCATGTTCCGCAACCGCCGCGGCGAGCGCGACCTCGACCACATCATTAACGCCGCCCTCTGGGGCTTGGAACGCGCGCTGCTCGAGTATCCGAAGGTGAAAGCCGGGCTCATCCTCATGATGGACCGCCGCCTTACCTTCCGGCAGAACGAAGTCATCGTCGAGAAGGCGATTCGCTATCACGGGAAGGGAATTGTCGGCATCGATTTGGCCGGCCCGGACCGCCGCACCTTCTCGATGAAGAAAATTGCCCCGCTCTTCCGTCGCGCGAAAGAAGCGGGATTGGGCCTGACCGCGCATTGCGGTGAAACCGGCGACCTCGACGAGATGCGCTACGTCGTTCGAGAAATCCGGCCGCATCGCATTGGTCATGGCATCGCTGCTGCCCGCGATCCCCGGCTCATGGACGAACTGGTCAAAGCGGGTATCACGCTGGAAGTTTGCCCCACCTCAAACCTCAAGAACATGATGGTGAAGGACACGCGCGAGCTGGCCAAGGTCATCCGCAAGCTCGCCGACCACGGCGTCCCCATGACCATCAACACCGACGGCCCCGAGCTTTACGACACTAACGTTTTCAAGGAGCAGCAGTTCCTGCTCAAGCTCGGCGCCCTGACCCGGCAGGAAATCGCGCGATGCAATAAGCACGCCTTCACCGCCAGCTTCATCCAGAACGGCTCCGTCGCACCGGAATAGTTGAGCCTGCCCCGGGTGAGCCGCGGGTGCCCCGGGTGAGCCGCGGGTGCCCCGGGTAAGCCGCGGGTGCCCCGGGTAAGCCCGGTTTTGGCTTACCCGGGGGTTTTCTCGTGATCGAAACAGTCACGGGTGCCCCACACATCGCGCCGCGTGTCGTCGTCACTGTCACCCAATCTCGTGCGCGATGTGTGGGAATGTAGATGTCAACAAGCCCGATCACCCTCTGCGATCTCTGCGCTGATGCTTTTGCTTTTTGGTTTTCAATCAAAAATCGAAAATCAAAAATGCTTATCACCCCCATCCGTGACCCACCTCACCGACAACGCCTCGCCATCCTCTTAAATTGAACCAGTGACATTGAGGGCGTAGTGTCCCTTCCTGTCCGCGGCGCCCCGATGCTGCTTGAACGCATTTACGGCCGCAGTGGCTCCCCGAACCTACCCTTGTCTTGGTCTCGCCCCGGCCCGCGAAATTACTCTTGGGTTAACTTTTCGACGATTTTCGTGTCGAAAAACACTCGGGTTACCCGGGCGTATTTTGCTGATTCCATTCGGTCGAGAAAAAAACTAGCGGTTATTGCATCTTGTGACATTAACCACCACGTACATGCCGCGCCGGAACGCCTATGACTGACCTCGCCATCGCGCCCGCCACCAAATCGCACCCTGTAACGCCTACTGGCCAAACCGTTTCGCACAAGCCGGAGGGCCTGGCCGGCGACTTCTGGGGCGGCTTGGCGGCGATGCTGGTCGCGCTTCCGTCGGCGATCGCCTTCGGCGTCACTATCTACGCTCCTCTTGGCGCCAGTTACGCCGCGCAGGGCGCCATCGCCGGTATACTCGGGACCTTCGCGCTTGGCCTGGTTGCCGCCAGTTTCGGCGGTACGCGCCGCCTGATCACCGCGCCGTGCGCACCCGCGGTCGCCGTCTTGTCGGCATTCGCCATCGAGCTGACGCAGAAGAACGTCTCCCCAACCACCGCCATGTTGCTGATCGCGCTCACCGCCTTGTTATGCGGCGTCCTGCAGATTGCTTTCGGCGCGGTTGGTCTCGGACGCCTCATCAAGTACATGCCGTACCCGGTCGTGAGCGGCTATCTGAGCGGCGTCGGCTTGATCATCATCCTTGGGCAGGTGCCGAAGTTTCTGGGGGCAAAGGGAGGCACCCACTTTTCCGACGCCCTGCTGACGCCCTCTCTCTGGAAGTGGCAGAGCATCGTTGTTGGCGTCGTGACGATCGCCGTGATGGTGCTGGCCCCGAAGGTCACCAAGGCCGTTCCGGCGGCGATTCTCGGCCTGCTCTCGGGCGTGCTGACCTATTTCATCCTGGCTTATCTCGACCATTCTCTGCTGACGCTGGCCAACAACAAGCTGGTGATCGGACCGTTGGCGGGAAAGAGCGTGGGATTCTTTGAGCCGATCCTCTCGCGCTGGCGCTCCATCGGCGCCTTCGACTGGCGGCAACTGAATGTCCTCATAACTCCTGCGTTAACGCTCGCCGTCCTGCTCTCCATTGACACGCTCAAGACCTGCGTCGTCCTCGACACCCTCACCCGCAGCCGCCACAATTCCAATCGCGAGCTGATCGGGCAGGGACTCGGCAATCTCGCCTCCGTAGCTCTCGGCGGCGTGGCGGGTTCCGGCCAGATGGGAGCGACCCTGGTCAACGTGACCAGCGGCGGCCAGACCAGGCGCTCCGGCATGATCGAGGGCGCGCTGGCGCTGATTGCATTTCTGATTCTCGGCAGCCTGATCGCCTGGGTGCCGATCGCCGCCTTGGCGGGAATCCTGATCGTCGTCGGCGTGCGCATGTTCGACCGCCACAGCCTGCATCTGCTGAAATCGCGCTCCACGATCTTGGATTTCGTCGTCATCGTCGTCGTGGTCGTGGTGGCCGAGACGGTCAGCCTGATCGCGGCGTCCGCCGTCGGCATTGCGCTGGCCATCCTGCTCTTTATTCGCGAGCAGATCGGCGGCTCCGTCGTGCGGCGCAAGTCTTTCGGCAACCAGAGATTCTCCAGGCAGATGCGCCTGCCCGAGGAGATGGCCGTACTGCAGAAGCGCGGCGACCGCACCGCCATCTTCGAACTCCAGGGCAGTCTGTTCTTCGGCACCGCCGACCAGCTCTACACCGCCCTCGAGCCGGAGCTGAAACAGTGCCAGTACATCGTGCTCGACATGCGGCGCGTCATCTCCGTGGATTTCACTGCCGCCCATGTGCTGCAACTGATCGAGGACATGATGGCCGAACGCAAGGGCATGGTCATCTTCAGCCACATGCCCGGCCAGGCGCCCACCGGCCAGGACATGGAGCGCTACTTCGATCTCATGGGCCTGGTTCGCAAGGAGCAGCACAGCCGCATCTTTGACCACCTTGACGCCGCCCTCGAATGGATCGAGGACCGCATCCTCTTCGAAGCCGACTTGCAGAGGCCGCTGGAGCGTCCGCTCGACTTACACGACTTCCAAGTCCTACGCCAGCGCAAGCAGGAAACCATCGACGCCCTCGAATCGAGCATGGAGGTCCGCTCCTTCGCCGCCGGAGAAAAGATCTTCGTGCGTGGCGATGCCGGCGACGAACTCTACATCATCCGTAAGGGCTCGATCCGCATCCTCATGCCGCTGGGCGGTAACTCGTTCCATCACCTCGCCACCTTCGGCCGCGGCGACGTCGTCGGCGAGCTTTCCTTCCTCGACCGCTCTCCGCGCTCCGCCGATGCGGTCGCCTACACCGAGACCGAGCTGTACGTGCTGACTCGCGCCCGCTTCGACGCCCTCAGCTTCGAACACCACATGCTCGCCATGGACCTGCTGGAGTGGATCGCGATCGTGATGTCGGCGCGGCTGCGCCGCACGGACGGAGAGTTGCAATTCTTGAAGGAGTCGTGACGCCGGCCTACATAGGGACGTTCCCGGAATGGAATCCTTCACCTCGTGTTTTCCGTCGCTTTCGGTTTCGTTTCCTCGCCCCGTCCCTCACACTCCACTCGACGGCCGATTCGGCGTGGAGCTCCTATGGTGCCACTAACTGAGACTTTCGCTCGCAATACACTCCTCGATTCGCACCCCTCGGTTGCTCCCGAAACCGGGCCCAGCAGCATCCTCGTTGCCGAAGACGATCCCCTCTTTCGCGCCCTGCTCCAACGACGACTCCAACGCTGGGGTTACCACGTCACCCTTGCCGAGGACGGAGCCGCTGCCTGGCCCGCGTTGCAGTCTGACGTTCCTCCGCGCCTCCTCCTGCTCGACTGGATGATGCCCGGCATCGATGGCCTCGAGCTTTGCCGCCGCATTCGTTCTTCCCAGCAGGAGATGTATTCCTACATCATCGTCACTACCGCCCGCCAGGACCGTCAGGATGTCGTTACCGCCCTCGACGCCGGCGCCGATGATTTCATCGTCAAGCCCATCGACACCAGCGAACTGCGCGCCCGCGTCCAAGTCGGGCGCCGCATCCTCGCCCTGCAGGACGAGCTCCTCCGCTCCCGCGAGCTGCTCCGCCTCCAAGCCACCATCGACCCGCTCACCGGCCTGCTCAATCGCCGCGCCGTCCTCGCCGCCCTCTCCGGCGAACTCGCCCGCGCCTCGCGCTCCACGTCCCTCGGCCCCTCGTCCACCGGCGTCCTTATGCTCGACATCGATCGCTTCAAGGGGATTAACGACCGTTTCGGCCACCAGGTCGGCGACACCGTCCTTGCCGAAGTCGCCGGACGCATCGCCAACGCGGTCCGTTCCTACGACCGCATCGGCCGCTATGGCGGCGAGGAGTTCCTCGCCCTTCTTCCCAATTGCACCCTGCCCCTGCTCGAAACCGTGGCCGAACGCATCCGCTCCCGCATCGTTTCCAAGCCGGTTGTGACCGCCGCCGCCGAAATTATCGTGACCGTTAGTGTCGGCGGGACCGTCTGTGACGGCGCCGCCCCCGCCTCTCCCGACGCCGCCATTCACGCCGCCGACCTCGCCATGTACAACGCCAAGAACTCCGGTCGTAACCGTTGCATGATCGAGGCCTGAGTCGTGAGGCATGAGGCCCGTGGTATCAGGCCGAGG
>JBOGLI010000017.1:0-2471 GCA_050746165.1 Terriglobales bacterium
GGGGTATTGGGTCACGTGGGGCGGCGAGTACAGCCAGTTGGTGGAAGCGCGCCAGCAGTTGAACGTCATCGGGCCACTCACGGTGGCGTTAATTTTCCTGATCCTGTTTGCCCTCTACGGAAATTTCAAATTCCCGCTGGCGATCGCCATCGGCGTGATCATGACCGAACCGGTGGGCGCGCTCATCGCCCTCAAGCTGACGAACACGCCCTTCAGCGTGTCGTCCATCCTCGGCTTGCTGGCGCTGCTGGGCGTCTCGGTCGAAACCGCGGTCATTCTTGTCTCCTACATCAACAAGCTGCGCGGAGAAGGGAAGGACATTCGCACCGCGACCTATGAAGCCGCGCTGCTGCGACTGCGCCCGATTATGATGACCGCCCTCGTTGCCTGCCTGGGCCTGCTGCCGGCCGCGCTCTCCACCGGTATCGGTTCTGACACGCAGAAGCCATTTGCGATCGTGATTGTCGCCGGATTGATTTCTCGCTTGTGCCTGGCGTTCTTCGTGGATCCGGTGCTGTACACGATGGTCGCGCGCGAAGGGGACGTGATTCAGGTGTGAGCCGAGGCACAAGGCACATGGCTCATGGGCATTGCATTGCGTACCCCTGCGTTGAAGATTCTTTTGCGTCCTTTGCGGTGGAAAACGTCGATCGCCGTCTCGCCGCACGATGACGTCTTCTCTGATAAAATTAATAAAATCCACCGCCGGGGAAACTGATGCAGGCAATTCTGGCCCTCGAAGACGGGCGAATCTTCAAGGGCAAAGGTTTTGGCGCAAAGGGTGAGTGCTACGGCGAAGTCGTCTTTAATACTTCCATCACCGGCTACCAGGAAATCTTCACCGACCCGAGCTACTGCGGCCAGATTGTCGTCCTGACCAACCCGCAGATCGGCAACTACGGCACCAACGACGAAGACGAAGAGTCCACCAAGCCGTACATCGAAGGGCTGGTCGTCCGCGAGTTTTCGCGCGTCTCGTCGAACTGGCGCTCGCAGCAAGTCGCCGAAGAGTACCTGGAGCGCAACCGCATCCCCGTCATCGCCGATATCGACACCCGCGCGCTCGTCCGCCATTTGCGCGACCACGGCGTTATGCGCGGCGTCATCTCGACCATCGAGGCCGATCCGCAGAAGCTGGTCGAAAAGGCGCGTTCGATCCGCAAGATGGACGGCACCGACCTGGCGAAAGTCGTCTCCACCAAGCAGCGTTACGTGTGGGACGTGGGCGAGCGCTCGTTTGAGCCGACCGAAGCCGTCGGCGTGAAAGACGAGGCGCCCAAGCACCGCGTGGTCGCCTACGATTTCGGCATCAAGCACAACATCCTGCGCAAGCTGGTGGGGAACTGCTGCGACGTGACCGTCGTGCCGGCCGAAACCAGCGCCGAAGATGTGCTCGCCATGAAACCCGATGGCGTGTTTCTCTCCAACGGCCCGGGCGATCCGGAGCCGGTGACGTACGCACAAGACAACATTCGGCGGTTGATGGGGCGCGTGCCTATTTTCGGGATTTGTTTAGGACATCAACTAGTCGGGTTGGCGCTGGGCGGCAAGACCTACAAGCTCAAGTTCGGCCATCATGGCGGTAATCATCCGGTGAAGCAGTTGAATACCGGCAAAATCGAGATCACCGCCCATAATCACAATTTCGCCGTCGATCCGGACTCGCTGAAGCAGAGTGAGGTGGAACTGACGCACATCGACCTGAATGACAACACGCTCGAAGGCCTGCGCCACCGCTCTCTGCCGCTGTTTTCGGTGCAGTACCACCCGGAAGCCGCCCCCGGCCCGCACGACTCGCATTACCTGTTCGGCGACTTCGTCAAGATGATGGAGGAGTGGAAGGGAAGATGAGAACGCGGAGAACAGATTGCATAGCTGTGCTGATTCTTGTGGCGATCTTGTTTGGCCATGGGTGGGCTTTCGCGTGCGTTGCTGTTGAGAAGACGCTGACAGTCTCTTGTATTGCAGGTCGGATCGTAGATGAATCTGGCGCTGCCATTGCGAACGCGGATATTCGTTTGATCAGGAAATCAGATAATGCGTCATTCACAACGACCACCGATTCGAACGGAAGGTACAAAATTGAAATGTCCGTAGCCGGGCCATACGAACTGCGCGTGACCGCCGTCGGTTTTCAATCAGGCTTTGTTCCTCTCCACTTGAAGAAGAACTCTCGAAAAGTCTGCAAGCAGCGGATCGAAACTAGACTTCTTATTGGCGGAGAGTGTGAGGGCGGAAATTCTCATCTTGTGAGTGCGACGACACCTCTGAAGAACTCGACAAACGACAACTGATGCCTAGACGCAACGACATCTCGAAAGTCCTCATCATCGGCTCCGGGCCCATTGTCATTGGGCAATCGGCCGAGTTCGATTATTCCGGCACGCAAGCCTGCAAGGCGCTCAAGGCCGAGGGCTACGAAGTGGTGCTCGCCAATTCCAATCCGGCGACCATCATGACCGATCCCGAGT
>JBOGLI010000018.1:0-1859 GCA_050746165.1 Terriglobales bacterium
CCGCCGTCAACGTCGTCTTGCCGTGGTCGATGTGACCAATCGTCCCTACGTTCACGTGCGGCTTATTCCGCTCGAACTTTTCCTTCGCCATTCTCTGCTCCGTCGATGTCCCTGAGGGACCGCGTTCTGAACCGTTGAACCATCCGGCGCACGCGCGCCGGCCTCAAAAACTGTTTACGACTTCACCGTCTTGCCCTGTACCCGGGCGATGATCTCCTCCGACACCGAGCGCGGCGCTTCTTCATAGCGCGCGAAGTGCATCGAGAAGGTCGCGCGGCCCTGGGTGTTGGAACGCATGTTGGTGGCGTAGCCGAACATATCGCTCAGCGGTACCATGGCGCGGATCACTTGCGATCCCGCGCGGTGCTCCATGCCCTCGATGCGTCCGCGGCGCGAGTTCAGGTCGCCGATGATCGTGCCCATGAATTCTTCGGGCACCACCACTTCGACCGACATGACCGGCTCCAGCAGCACTGGGCTGGCTTTGCGCGCGGCTTCCTTCACCGCCATCGAGCCGGCGATCTTGAACGCCATTTCGTTCGAATCGACTTCGTGGTAGCTGCCGTCGTAGAGGATGGCCTTTACATCGACCATCTCGTAGCCGGCAAGCACGCCGCCCTCGAGCGCTTCCTTGATCCCCGCATCCACCGGCTTGATAAATTCCTTCGGAATCGAGCCGCCGGTAATGTCGTTCTCGAACTCGTAGCCTTTGCCGGGATTTGGCTCGATGCGCAGCTTCACGTGGCCGTACTGGCCGCGTCCACCGGACTGGCGGATGAACTTGCCTTCCGCCTCGGCGTTCTTGCGGATGGTCTCGCGATAAGCCACCTGCGGCTTGCCGACATTGGCCTCCACCTTGAACTCGCGCATCATGCGGTCGATGATGATTTCCAGGTGCAGCTCGCCCATGCCTTCGATAATCGTCTGGCCGCTGTCCTGGTCCGTGTGCACGCGGAACGTAGGATCTTCCTGGGCCAGCTTGCCCAGCGCTACGCCCATTTTTTCCTGGTCGGCCTTGGTCTTGGGCTCGACCGCAACTGAGATCACAGGGTCGGGGAACTCGATCGATTCCAGCACGATTGGGTGCTGTTCATTGGAAATCGTGTCGCCGGTGGTGACGTTGCGCAACCCGACGCAAGCGCAGATGTCGCCGGCGTAAATCTCGCTGATCTCCTCGCGCTTGTTAGCGTGCATCTTGAGCAGACGCCCGATGCGCTCACCCTTGCCACGGCCGGGGTTGATGACGCTGTCGCCGGTCTTCAGGTGGCCGGAATAAACGCGAATGAACGTCAACTGGCCGACAAACGGGTCGGTCATGATCTTGAATGCCAGCGCGGAAAATGGTTCCTTATCGTCCGGCCGCCGCGGTTCCTTATTGCCGGTATCGGGATTCGTTCCTTCAATCGGGGGAACGTCGAGCGGCGATGGGAGGTAGTCGACCACCGCATCCAGCAGCGGCTGCACGCCCTTGTTCTTGAAAGCGGTGCCGCACAGGACGGGAAATACCTTGAGGTCGATGGTGGCTTTGCGCAAACCGCGCTTCAATTCCTCGGTCGAAATCGTCTCGCCCTCGAGGAACTTGTGCAGCAAATCGTCATCGTGCTCGGCGACGGTTTCCACCAACTGCGCATGGAAGGCTTCCGCCTTCTTCTTCAGATTTTCCGGGATCTCCGAGGTTTCGTACTCGGCGCCCATGGCCTCATCGTTCCAGAGAATCGCTTTCATCTCCAGCAGATCGACGACGCCCTTAAATGCCGATTCCTGGCCGATGGGGATCTGAATGGCAACGGGGCGGGCATTCAGGCGCTTGCGGATGGTGTCGACGGCGTGCTCGAAATCGGCGCCGGTCTTGTCCATCT
>JBOGLI010000019.1:0-6920 GCA_050746165.1 Terriglobales bacterium
ATCTGCTGCAACAAGCCATCGCCGGGACCGCGAAAGTCTTCACCGATCCCGTGGCTTCTCCAACTGGATTTCCCTTTAAGGTTGCGCAACTGGCAGGCTCAGCGTCCGACCCCGATGTCTCCGAGCAGCGCCAGCGGATCTGCGACCTCGGGTATCTGCGCCAGCAGTACCGCACGCCCGATGGCGCGATCGGATACCGCTGCT
The DNA here is from genome assembly GCA_050746165.1 of Terriglobales bacterium. Lineage (GTDB taxonomy): Bacteria > Acidobacteriota > Terriglobia > Terriglobales > Acidobacteriaceae > DAISJI01. The sequence goes on from JBOGLI010000019.1 coordinate 205, forward strand.
CGGCGGAACCGGTCGGTGTGTATGTCGCCAAGGGTGGTAACGAGGCCGATACGCACGGCCGGAAGTGCCTCTGCAACGCGCTGATGGCGAACATTGGGCACTCGCAAGTGCGAAACGGGACATGGCAGGAGCCGCCGATGATCACCGCAGGAAACGATCTGCTTGGTTTGGCGCGGTTCACTGCACAGGGCGAACCCGGCTACAGCGCCGCGGACGTGCTCGCCGCGCTGCTCAAGGATTCGCAGGACGCGTGAGCGGATGCCGCGATCTCCTGGCTAAAGCCAAAAGCTAGTAGTGTTCCCTCAGATATTCCGCCATGCCCGCGTACGCCTTCGACAGCGTCTGCTCGTCGGGCAGGAAGACGATGCGGAAGTGCTTGGTGCCCGGTTTCTGGCCGAAGCCGCTGCCGTGGACGACCAGCACCTGCTTCTCCACCAGCACGCCCTTGACGAAGTCGAGATCGTCGCCGGGAATGTCGAGGCGGGCGAAGGCGTAGAACGTGCCCTTGGGCGAGACGCAGCTCACGCGCGGCGTCGCGTTCGCCCACTGGATGGTCAGGTCGCGGCGGCGGCGCAGCTTCCCGTTCATTTCGGGGATGTGCGTCTGCGGGCCTTCCAGCGCGGGCTTGATGGCGTACTGCATCGGGCCATTCGAGCAGAGGCGCGCGCGCAGCAGCTTGTGGATGCCCTCGAGATAGGGCGCGAGCGCGTCGGCCGGGCCGCTGGCGATCCCCCATCCCACGCGCCATCCCGGCGCGAGGTACGGCTTCGAAAGCCCGCTGAAGGTGATGACCGGAAGATCGGGCGCGAGCGAGGCTAGCGAGATGTGGCGGCAGTCGTCGTCGAGGATGAGCTTGTCGTAGATCTCGTCGGCGAGGATGACGAGGTTGTGACGGCGCGCCAGGTCGCAGATGGCTTCCAGCGTCGGGCGCGAGTACACGGCGCCGGTCGGATTGTTGGGATTGATGACGACGATCCCGCGTGTCTTCGGGTTGATGCGCGATTCCATCTCCTCGACGTTGGGCTGCCAGTCGTTGTCCTCGTCGAGGTAGTAGGCGTTGATGGGGCTCTCGATCTTGGCGAGCACCGCGGAGTAAAGAGGATATTCGGGCGCGGGCGTGAGTACGTTCTCGCCGGGATTGACCAGCGAGGTCAGGCACAGCTCGACCGCCTCGCTAACGCCGGCGGTAACGAAGATGCTCTGGACGTTGCGGATGCCGGAGCGCTCCGCCTCGCCGGCAATCGACTTGAGCGCCTCGCCGACGCCGAGCGAGGGCGCATAGCCGTTGTGTCCGTCGCGCATGGCCTTCAGCACCGCCTCGATCATGTGCGGCGGCGTGGCGAAATCGAACTTGAGCGGGTCGCCGATGTTGAGCGGCAGGATCTTCTTGCCGGTCTTGGCGACATCGTCGGCCAGGCAGGCGAGGTCGCGGATCGCGTAGCGGACTTCATTCAGGCGCGAGGCCGCGGCGATGGCATGGAACTCGGTGAGGGCGGTTTTCATGATGTCCTCGGAATGACAGCGCTATTCTCGCATAGCGGAACAAAGGGCGATGTGATTTGGAGCACGGAAGAGGCGTTCACACGAGGGGCACGAAGAACGCTTCACGAAGGCGCCATCGTGAGGACTTCGTGTCCATCGCGTGAACTCTTCAGCGTCCTTGCCCGAGCGACTTCATACGCGCCGCCCGGAACTCCGACTTCGGACTCCACTCCGGCGTGAACTCGCCCTGCGCCACGCGGTATCCGACGAGGAAGAACAACTGCGCGTCCTGCACCGCGCCCGACAGGTTCCAGTAGTCCTTCACCTTGTCCGAAGGCTTGTGATAATCGTTCGCCGTGTACTGGTCGCGCATCTTCATGCCCCAACCCGCCGGCTTTCCGACGAAGTCGATGCCCTCTTCGGGATCGAACGCCGGCACGCCCACCTTGGCGAAGCTGAAATGATCGCTGCGGTAGAAGAACCCCTTTTCGGGTTCCGCATCCGGCTTCACCGTCCGACCTTGCTCGCGCGCGACCGCGTCCACCAGTTGGTCCACGTTCGACTGCCCGCGCCCGATCTCCACGATGTCCGTCGTCTTGCCGAGCATGTTCATGCCGTCCATGTTGATGTCGAGTGCGGTGTTCTTCAGCGGATACAGCGGATGTTCCGCGTAATAGCGCGATCCGAGCAATCCCTGCTCTTCGCCGGTCACCGCCATGAACAGCATCGAGCGCTTTGGCGCCGTGGGCATCGACTTGTAAGCACGAGCGATGTCGAGCAACGCCGCAACCCCCGACGCGTTATCCAGCGCGCCGTGGTAAATCTTGTCGCCGTTCACTTCGGGGCCGATGCCGAAGTGGTCCCAGTGCGCGGTGTAGACCACGTACGAGTCCTTCAGCTTCGGATCGCTACCCTCGAGCTTGGCGATCACGTTGCGCGAATCGATCTCGCGCACCTTGTTGTGCACCGTCAGCTTCGCCGAGATGCCAAGGTCCACCGGCTTGAAGTCGCGCGTGGCTGCCAGCTTCTCCAGCGACGCCAGGTCCTTGCCCGCGGCCTTGAAGATCTCGCTCGCCAAATCGCGCGTGAACCAGCCCTCGATCGCGACACGGTTCATGTTCTTGTTTGCGTTGGCAAGATCGAACTGCTCGGCGCTCCAACTGTTGCGCACTACTTCCCACGGATATCCGGCGCGCTCGGTCTGGTGAATGATGAAGCATCCAGCCGCGCCCATTTCCGCGGCCTTCTCAAACTTGTAGGTCCAGCGGCCGTAGTAGGTCATCGCCTTGCCGCCGAAGACGTTCGTATCGGGGTCCGGCGGATCGTTCACCAGCACCACGATCACTTTACCCTTCACGTCCACGCCCTTGAAGTCGTCCCACTTGTATTCGGGAGCCTGGACGCCATAGCCGACAAACACCAGCGGCGCGTCGATCGACGCCGACGGCACCACGCGCTTCGTCCACGCAACATAGTCCTTCTGCCATTGCGGTTGCGGGACCTTGTTGGAGCTGAGTTCCAGCTTCATGCCCGGTTCCGGCGTGATCCCAACCATCGGAACTTTCTGGATGTAGCTGCCGTCGGGATTGCCGGGCGCGACGCCGATCTGCTTGAACTGATCCTCGAGGAACTTGACGGTCTTCTCCTCGCCCTGCGAGCCCGGCCCGCGGCCTTGGAAATCGTCCGAAGAAAGCGTCTTGATGTTCTGCAACATGCGATCGGCGGAGATGGAGTCGAGCGCCGCCTTGGGCGCACTCTGGCCCGCCGCGCCGAGCGCAACGGCCAGCACGAACAAAGAGCTGTACTTAAGAAGTGAGCGAATCATGCGCAGCATTGTAATACCCGGGGATTAGACAAAGAGGACACAGGGGACGCAGAGGAGTTTTAAAATATTTTCCTCTGTGTCCCCTGCGTCCTCTGTGTCTAAGCCTTGGGGATTTTCGGCCTGTCGCTACGCGCGGGCTTTCTTCACTTCCTCAATCAGCGGCGGGACGATATCGAACAGATTGCCCACCACACCAAAATCCGCGATCTCGAAGATGGGCGCCTCTCCATCTTTATTCACCGCCACGATCGTGCGCGCGCCCTTCATGCCCACGATGTGCTGAATGGCGCCGCTGATGCCGAGTGCGAGGTACAGCTTGGGCGCAACCGTCTGTCCCGACGAGCCCACCTGCCGCTCCATCGGCAGCCAGCCTGCATCGCAGATCGGGCGCGACGCGGCGATCTCACCGCCCAGCGCGTCCGCCAACTGCTTCGCGATCTCGATGTTCTTCTGCTCCTTGATGCCGCGCCCGACCGCCACGATGATCTCCGCCTGGCTCAGGTCCACCGCTGCTTTGGCTTCCTTGAAGGGCGCTTCGGGCTTGGTACGGATCGCGGACTCCGCGATCTCGACGTTCACCGTCTCCACCGCCGCCGCCGACGCTCCTGCCTCAGCCTTGTCCGCACGGAACGCTCCCGCCTGGAAAGTCGCGAAGTGCGGGCCGTCGCCGGCGAACGCCACGTCGGCCGCAAACTTGCCCTGGAACATCTGCCGCGTGAAGAGCAGGGAAGAGCCGTCCTTCTTGAAGCCGATGCAGTCGCTCACCAGAGTCGAGCCGAGTGCGGTCGCCAGTTGCGGAGCGAAGTCGCGCACCTGGTAGGTGTGCGGCATCAGCACCAGACGCGGCTTGTTCTGAGCGATGAACTGCTTCAGCCCAGTCACAAATCCGTCCGGCGTGTACGGTTCCAGCCGCGGCGACTCGACGGCGTATACCTTCGCGACCTTCTTGCCCGCGACTTCCTTCGCGATGTCGCCGACGCCGCTGCCGGCCACCGCCGCTTCCAGGGTCCAGCCGATCTCCGCCGCGATCGCCTGCGCTGCCGCGATCGTCTCCCAGCTCACACGGTTCAGTTTGCCTTCGCGCTGCTCGACTATTGCGAGAATCGTCTCCGCCATTCCGTGCCTTCCTTAATCAAACTGTCTGCTATGAATTCGCAGCATACCCCACCGCTCGCAGGCCTATGCCATAAGCCCTGCGCCCGGTTCTTAAGCGCGGTCCGCCCGTACTCGCATGATATGTCCGCACAGCACCAGCGCGAACGCCACCACAGCGACCGCTGCCAATACCAACCCAAAACCAAGATTCTGGCCCAACTTCAGACCGGCGGGCAGGAAAAACAACACCAGGAAATCGGAAAACAGTACGATTGCGCCGATCAACTCCAGGCTGATGCCTGTCTCTTTCTTCTCTTCCACTGTCGATTCAACAACCGTCATAGCTCACCTCCATCGATCGAGATGAGCTAATCACTTCCGCCATTCCGGCGCTATGAGCGCCGTCACACATCAAAGTATGTCAGTATTTCAGTTCCTCAGTAACTCGGCACGTCAGTCGAACATCGTCACATGTCCCACGTACTGACGTACTGAAATACTGACCTACCGTTTCACGCCACGTTCTCGCCGTCGTTCCGGATCTCCCGCGGCGCCATTCTCGCCTGCTCCACTGCCGTGACGTTCTCTTTCTGAGTGCCGAGGCCTACCAGCGCGAATCCTACTAACGTCTGCGCCGTCGCCCACGCCGGGAACAACATCGTTCCGTTGCGGATGCTGATAAATACGAAAATCCACAACAGTCCCGCGAACGTCAACAGCACCCAACCCGTGGTGCGTATGCCGAGCGCGTCCTCGTGATACCTCTCCAGGTCGAATCGGGGGTCAGTCCTCATGCCTTCTCCTCCGACCGGCGCTGGAGGTCAAATCACTCTGGCCTCGTCCCTCAGCTTCTCGACCAATTTCTTGGCCACCTCGCCCGGCGTACCCTCCAGCATCTCGGTCTTCTTTGTCTTCTCGGGTATATAGAGGCGCTTGATCTGCTGAAGGTTGGGGCCGACCGCCGATTCCACATCGCTCCACGATATTTTCTTCAGCGGTTTATTTTTCGCCTGCTTAATTCCAATCAACGTGGCGTAACGCAACTTGTTGATTCCCGACTGGATGGTGAGCACCGCCGGCACCGGCATCTCGACAAACTGGAAAAATCCGGATTCCAGCTCCCGCTTCACCCGGATACCGCTGTCCTTCTTCTCGATCTGCATGATGATGGTGGCGTGCGGCCATTGCAGCAGCTCGCTCAGGATCACGCCCGTCTGCGCGTAACCGTAATCGTCCGATTGCAGCCCGGTAAAGATCAGGTCGAACTGCTCGTCCTTAATGGCGGCCGCGATCGCCTTGGCCGTGTTCAGCGCGTCCAGGCCGACGAACTTCTCGTCCTCAAGATGAATGGCGCGATCCGCGCCCTTGGCTAGCGCCTCGCGCAGTACCTGCTGCGAACGTGCCGGGCCGCAGGTGACCACCACCACCTCGCCCCCGTGTTTTTCCTTCTGCCGCAGCGCCTCTTCCAGGGCGTACGCGTCCGGCTCGTTCACTTCATAGGAAACATCTTCGCGGATCCACGTGCCGCCCTCGTTCAGCTTCAGCGGCGCATCTTTCTGCGGCACCTGCTTCATGCAGACCAGAATCTTCACTGTGACCTCCGGCTCTGAGACCTCTGCGCTGGTACTTTCCCGCACCTACAGGGGCGCGCCCGAGCCCTTGCGCAAACAGACGAGTATAAATGACGACGCTAACACGGGGAAGCACGGCACGCCTCCCGTTTTGGTTCTATACTCTCCGACTATGAGTGCACTGGAAGGAAATCCGGAAGGCCGGTGGCTGTCGGTCGAAGAGGTGCGTGTCGTTAGTGATCTCCGCATCATGCACGCCAAGGTGAACGAGCTATACGAGATCGTTTCGACCTTGCGCTCGCGCTACAGTGAGGCGGAGATCCACGCCTATTCCGACGCGCCGCTGCTTTCGCAGAATATCGATCGCATCGATGAGATTTATCTCTGGTTCGTCAAGCTGCGCGAACAGCGCGACCTCAAGAACGGCACGCAACGCTGAAGACAGTGCTGAGTGCTCAACACGTTGGTTTTTCCGCAGCACTCAGCAACAAAAAAGCGCCCCGGCAGTTTCACCGGGGCGTGCTAACTCCTAACGACTAACTCCTAACTACTGCTTTTCCGCATTCGCTTCGACTTTCGCCTTTGCGTTCGCATTGGCACGAGTGTCGGCGCGCGCCAGTCCATGTTTTTTCGACGCGCCCGAATTGCTGTTCGACGTTCCCTGCGCGCTGCGTTGCGCCGAGCCCTTTGCGCTCGCGTCCGTTGCCGCGCCCGCCTTCACCGACGAGTTACCGGCCTTCACA
>JBOGLI010000020.1:0-3370 GCA_050746165.1 Terriglobales bacterium
ATATCATGGTTGCTCCCATGTTCTCCATGAGGTCTAGGCAATTCAGCCGATTGGACGGCAACGACTTTCTTGCTACCTTTGCTGAGTTCGCCAGTCGGTTGTGAGCTCTGTGATCGGATTACATTCAAGAAACGATAGCAACCAGTAGTTTTGTCCGAGGTCGATGACCGTCGGCTTAGAAACAGGTGTTTTGGTTGTAAGTAGCTGAATAATCTCCACCTCCTCACATCGTCGCATGTGAGTGAAAGGGCGAAGCTGTATCCGGTCTTCGCGTTCCCCCCGAGGTCTCAGTCGTATGCGCAAGTTTTTTCACGGTGTATGTATTGCCACCATGTTGGCCACGTTTGTGTTCTTACAGTGCCCACTTTTCGGCCAGAATGGCGGGTCAGACGCGAAGCCAACGACAGTATTTGCTCCCCGATCGGAGGCTGCAGCCGATGATCTAGTGGCGATGTCACCGGATTCCATCCTGGAGATCTTCCGGCAATCGCCTGGCCTCCTGCTGGCGTTCAAGAAAACACTGGTGCGGAAAGCCTATGAGCAAGGCCGACTGCTCGATCCGGAAAGCCTGACCGACGATGCCGTTTTCGAACTGGTACGGAGCGATTTTCAGATCCGCGTGCTCGCTACCCAGGAAATCGAAAAAAGATCGTATGTAAAGGCGAAGCCAACGGAGCAGGAAGCAGCGGCAAACGAACAGGAACGATCCGGCAGCGAGGATCACCTGTCCCAAGTGCCGATGACCGAGGCGGAGTACTGGAGACAGCGCGCGATCCTGGATCAGCAGCGCGCAAAAGATCGGGAACAGCTCCGCGTTCAGCAACAGCAGCAGCAATCACGTCAGCAGCCGGAAAATCCGTCTTCCACGACATCACCGGGCAATGCCCCGGCTGGTCCCGCCACTTCTAGTCCTACCGACCGCAGTCGCCAACTGTTACAAGCGCAAGCCCAGCAAGGCGACGTCGATTATCCGATGACCCCGATCAGTGCCTCGGACTTGCCGGGACTGTTTTCCGACAGCGGTATGTCTGGAACGAACAACACGGCGGTGATGGCGGCCGCGATTCGCGCTCGGGAAAGCAGCGGGACCGGCATGGAAACGTCGTCACAACCCAACGCGGTTGTGCCGAATGAATCCGCGTCGCTGACGCGACCGCGTCAGCCAACTTCCACGGTGCAACCGAATTACTCCCCGACCGTGATTCGGCACCAGCCGGATCCTTATGCGGATGTTCCCTCGCTGTACGACCTGTATTCTCAGGTTTCGCGTTCTCCGCAGCGGCTGAGCCGCTTCGGGATGGACATCTTTACCAACGGCACCGGAAATCTTGACGAACTCCCGATGGATCTTCCCGTCGGTCCAGAGTATGTGCTGGGTCCGGGCGACACACTCAAAATCGATCTTTGGGGAGGCGTGTCGGAGCGTCTGCAACGCATTGTCGATCGTACTGGTCAAATTTCGCTGCCGGAATCGGGTACCGTTCAGGTAACCGGCAAAACACTCGGCCAGGTGCAGGAGATGGTGCAGGCGGTATTGCGCACCCAGTTTCGCGATGAGCGCGCCGACGTGTCGCTGGCGCGACTGCGCACGGTGCGAGTTTGGGTGGTCGGCGACGTCGTCCGTCCGGGTGCGTATGACATCAGCGCCCTGTCAACAGCTCTGAATGCGGTCTATACCGCCGGTGGGCCGACATCGCGAGGATCGCTGCGCGTCGTGAAACACATGCGAGGCGGGCAAGTCGTGCAAAGCGTGGACTTGTACGACCTTATCCTGCACGGCGTGCGATCCGATACCACGCCACTCCAGGCGGGGGACACGATCCAGGTTGTTCCTGTCGGCCCGGAGATTACCGTGGAAGGTATGGTACGCCGCCCCGCGGTCTATGAATTGCGCGGCGAGTCGAACCTTGCCGAGGCGTTGGATATGGCGGGCGGCGTACTTTCCACCGGCACGCTTCGTCATATCGACGTCGAACGCGTCCAGGCGCACGAGAAGAAGGTAATGCTCAGCCTTGACGTTCCGGATACGAACGACCAGCAACAGACCTTGCAGGCGATGGAAGGATTCAAAATCCAGGACGGCGACGTAATCCGGATTTCCCCCATTCTCCCGTACAGCTATAAGACGGTGTATCTGGATGGCCACGTCTTCCATCCCGGAAAGTATCCATATTCCGATGGCATGAAGGTTACCGATCTCATCAAATCGTTCGCCGACCTTCTGCCGGAGCCGTCCGGGAGCCACGCCGAGATCATTCGCCTCGAAGCGCCCGATTACCGGCCCGTGGTGATGTCGTTCAACCTCGATGAAGTGTTGAGCGGAAAAATCCCGGCTCCCAGCCTGAAGGCCTTCGATACCGTTCGCATTTTCGGGAAGTACGACTTCCAGGATCCGCCGGAAATCATGGTGTCGGGGGAGGTGCGCGATCCAGGCGAGCACCTCACCAACGGGCAAACTCACCTTCGCGATGCCGTTTATCTGGCGGGTGGACTTACTCCCGACGCCAAGCTGGACGACGCGCAGATTTACCGCAAAGAGGCGAATGGTGAGCTGCAGATTCTGAGCGTCAATCTCGCGAGCGCGCTCGCTGGGGACGCGAAAGAGAACGTCGTGCTGCAGCCTCGGGACAGAATCATCATCCAACGCGATCTGACGAAGGTGGATCCGGCAGCAGTGACGATCGCAGGGTCGGTGGCACGTCCTGGGAAGTACGCGCTGGCGACCAACATGACCGCGACCGACCTGGTACGGCTGGCGGGCGGGTTCACGCGCGGTGCTTATACCACTTCCGCGAACCTCTCCCGTTACGTGGTCGAAAACGGTAGCAAGGTCCTCGGCGAAAACGAGGATATTCCGATTGGAAAAGCCATGGCCGGTATCCCCGATACCGACGTACGTCTCATGGACGGAGACGTTCTTGCCATACGTCAACTGGCCAACTGGTCGGCAGTGGGCGCTTCGGTCAGCGTCAAGGGCGAGGTCGGGCATCCGGCCACCTACGGTATTGAGGAAGGCGAACGGCTGAGCTCGTTGTTGGAGCGCGCCGGCGGCTTCACGGCAGCCGCTTATCCTTACGGCGCCGTGCTTGAGCGCGTGCAAGTACGCGAGTTTTCGGAGAAAAGCCGCCAGGAGATGATCCAGCGGATCAAAGCGAGCGGAACTGGCAATATCAGCAGCAACCTGAGCGGCGGCGAGCAGGCGGCGGTGCTGCAAGCCGCGGCGTTACAGCAGAAACAGGTGTTGTCGGCTTTGGAAACTCAGCCGGCCAGCGGGCGCCTGGTGATTCATGTCTCGGCGGACATCAACCGCTGGAGAAACACTGCCATGGACGTCGAGGTGCGCGCTGGCGATACGGTCTACATCCCCAAG
>JBOGLI010000021.1:0-2929 GCA_050746165.1 Terriglobales bacterium
GTACTGCTCCTGGGCGGAGAGCATGGCGGTTTCGGTGATGACGCTGAAATGGGCTTTCAGCCAGGGTGAGTCGGAGGCGCGGTCGCCGAGACATTGTTCGGCCGCTGCTTCGGCAATGGCTACGGCACTGGGCATGCGGTCGGCGAATGCCCGGTGAAGTTCTCCCTCGATGTGGTGTACTGCTTCCGTGGCCATGAACGATGCGCGGAGCCGTCCCGCTGAGCAGGCGGGAAATCCAACGTGCACTATAACGGCAGTCGGCGGGGATGGACGGCAAAAGTTTGCATAGGCGGGTTACCAGAGTGGTTCGGGTCGCGCGGCGCCCGCGCCTCCGGTGCGCAGTCGCGAATCCCGAATTGCGATTCTCGAATCTCTTGCGTTCGGCGTTGCGGGCGTGCATCATGTGTGCCACAAAAGGGATGCACACGTCCGCGCGGGTGGGCGCAAAGCTGGTTTGCGTCCGGATCGTGCGTGTTTCGGAGGAACATGGGAGCACCGAAGTTCACGCAGGTAATGAAAGCGTCGCTGCTCAGGCCCGACCTGATGGCCGAGCTGGACCGCTTTCGGCGTGAGATTACGGTGATGTTCACCGACATCCGCGGGTCCACTGCGTATTTCGAGAAACACGGCGACATCATGGGCGTGATGATGGTGCACCAGTGCACCGAGGTATTGCGCGGCCAGATCGACCGCCGCGAGGGCGCCAAGTTCATCAAGACAATCGGGGACGCGGTGATGGCGACCTTCGAGGACCCGAAGATCGGGGTCGAGTGTGCCATCGACATGCAGAAGGCGCTGCGCGAGCACAACGCGACGCGCCTGGCCGACGACAATATCGCGATCCGCATCGGCCTCAATTACGGTCCGGGAATCGTCAAGACCGACGACGTTTTCGGGGACGTGGTGAACGTTGCTTCGCGGGTGGAGAGCGTCGCGCAGGCGGACCAGATCATCATCTCCGGATCCGTCAACCAGCGTCTGCAGGGCGCTCCGTTTTCGATCCAGTACCTGGGCAAGTTCTCGCTGAAGGGCAAGGAAGGTCCCTCGGACCTGTTCGAGGTGGTCTGGAGCGACAGCGGGGCGGCCAAGCCGCTCACTTCGCACACCGTTGTTTCGGGCGGTGCGGCGGCGCTATTTCCCGGATTCAAACTCGTGCAGCCAGCGCCCGGGGGAACGGTGCGCGAATGGAGTGTGCGCTCGCGCCCAGTGATCATCGGACAATCGGCTGGCGACATGGTATTCGCCAACGATGCGCGGATGGCGCCGCAGCATGCGCGTCTCACCGCCGAAAGCGGGCAGCTTTGCGTTGAGGACATGAGCAACCGCGGCGTGTTTGTCCGCCTGGTAGCGACGCACACGCTGCAGAACCGCGACATTATTCTGATGGGCGCACAGATGCTGAAATTCCTGGAGCGCTCCGACGAATTGGCGGCGGCCGCGCGATCCGGCACCGCGCTGATGAACCTGGCGGCCGCGCTCGATGCGCCACCGGCGGAGTTCGTCGGGATACGTCCGGACGGCGCCGAGACTGGCGCACGCTACCCGCTGACGCAGGAAGAGGTCACGTTCGGCAGGGCGGGCGCCACCTACGCCTTCGAAAAAGATGACTTCATGAGCCGCACGCATTGCAAGGTGTATCACCGCGGCGAAAACTTCTTTATCGAAGATTGCAGCCGCAACGGCACCTATCTGAAGGTGCAAGGGAAGGCACCCGTGCCAGTCGGGTCTTCGCTGATCGTGGGCAGCCAGCTATTTAAGGTGGCGCAGCAATAAAAAAGTGCTGAGTGCTTAGTGGTGAGTGGCAGCGCGAGCTCAATCCTTAACTTCAACCTACTTCTGTTTTTCTTCCTCGGAACCTAGCGCGGGCATGCGCACCGTCGCCGGATAGTCGGCTGGATTCTCTTTCGAAGAACTCGCGGGCGTTTCTTGAGTCTCCGCCGTCCCTCCGCCGAAAATCGCCGAGGGATCGAACATGCGCGTCGCGCCGTCGGAATTCGGGGACGGCGGGGTCTTGTTTTCCGCCGGTTTCGCAGCCGGCGCCGGGGAGGGCTCTTCCGCCCGGTTCGCGTACGCCTCCATCATGAGCGTGAACACGCCTTTGTGATCAGACGCATCGTGAGCGATCGCTCCCGGCTTTGAGCCCGGCTGAGACTGCGAAGTCCGATCGACGCGCAAGGGCGCGCCGCGGAACTCCTTGGGCAGCTCGAAACGGCGGGTGAACTCGCCGGCTTCTTTCTTCGGTGTTTCAGTGGCCGGAGGGGTGACGGGCTGTGATCCGGCACTGCGGGACAGGGCCGCCTTGAGGTCGGCGAATGGATCGGTCTTCGGCCTCGAATCGTGAGATGCCGATGGATGCGGAGTCGGAGGCGGTGATGGCCGTGCTGCCGGCGCGGTGTCACTGGGGGCGGAAGCGCCGCCAAAGACGGCGGAAGGATCGAACATCCGAGTAGCACCGTCGGCCGCCGCGGCCGCGGCCTGCGCCGGAGCATCCGCCGGCGGGGCGCCGAAGATTGCCGAAGGGTCGAACATGCGCGTCGCCCCATCGCTTGCGGGAGTGGCGGCTTGCGGCAGAGGTTCGGCAGAGGGTGGGGCGCCGAAGATTGCCGAAGGGTCGAACATGCGGGTCGCCCCATCGCTCGCGGGAGCGGGCGCTGGCACCGGTGCCGGCGCGGCAGACTTCGGCGGCGCGGGTTTCGCGGCAATGGCGCTCAGCGACTTGATCCACAACAGCAGTGCCTTGCGGTCCTTGGGATATTCGGTGACCACGAAGCTGCGTTGCGAGTCTGTATCCAGTCCGGAATCGAGGATCTTGCCCGGGCAGCCGGGGGCAAACTCGAGGAATTTCTTCTTCGGGTCATTTTCGCAGCCGAGCGGTAGGACGTGGAGCAGGACGGTGGCCCCGGAATCGGGGTCGCGGGCGGAATACGTG
>JBOGLI010000022.1:0-1168 GCA_050746165.1 Terriglobales bacterium
CATTCGACGCCCTCGATGGTTGCAGCAAGGTAGAGGACGGGAGGACGGACGTCAACGGCATTTTGGTGGGGTCGGGTGAAAAGGCTGGCGCGTCGATTTTTGTCAGCTGCGGCCGAGGGCGGCCGCAGCCCCAAGATCGGGAGCGAATTCAGGAGCCGGCCCGGCGAAGGCGCCCGGCCCCACAAATTATCGAAAACTTCAGGGTAGCGAGGAATCTGTGGTTGCTCGCGTTGGCGTTACGCCTTCGACTTTGCCGCCAATTTCTTCTTTAGCTCTGCTTTCTTCGCGCGCCGTGCAATCTTGGCGCGCCGCTCGCGCCCGTACCGTGATTTGTCGCCGTTGCGTGCTGACATGCTGCCTCCATTGTGGTCCCTAACAGCATAACCCAGTCTCGGTCGCATCTCTCATCACGGCTGAATTCCCAACCCCTCACTTTGGTGGTAACCTTCTTGCGATTTCCGAATCTGTTGTGTGGGGTCAACGCGGCCACTGCCGCTATGAGGATGGTATGAAAAGACTGTTTCCCGCGATTACTGCGTTCGTACTCCTGTTCGCGATGGCCGCCTGGGCCGGCGACAGCACCATGACCGGATGGATCGTCGACAAGAACTGCGGAGCCAAGAGCGCAAACGCCGGCGCCAAGGCTTGCACCCAGAGCTGTATCAAGCGCGGCGCGCCCGCCGTATTCGTCAACGACGCGAACAAGGAAGTCATCGCCATCCATAACCAGGATGCCGTCAAAGGTCACGAGGGTGATCATGTAAAGGTGACCGGCGAGATGATGGACGGCGCTCTGCACGTCGACAAAGTCGCGGACGCGTCCGCAAAGTAGTTAGTCGTTAGGAGTTGGTAGTTAGGGAGTACGGGGGAGGCCGGTCTCGGCCCCCCGTATGGTTCCAAGAGCCGCTAACTCCCAACACCTAGCTCCTAACTACTCCTTCGACCGGCGAGCTGGCCGTCGCATAGAGCTTCCTCGGCATGCGGCCTGCCATGTACGCATTGCGACCCGCGCGTACGGCGTCGCGCATCGCTTCCGCCATTAGCACGGGGTCCTGTGCGTGCGCGATGCCGGTGTTCATCAGCACCGCGTCGGCGCCGAGTTCCATCGCGATGGCCGCGTCCGATGCGGTACCGACGCCCGCGTCCACGATCAGCGGCACCTCCAGCA
>JBOGLI010000023.1:0-8413 GCA_050746165.1 Terriglobales bacterium
AGCCCGAACTTCGCCGACCGCGAGCAGGCTTCCGGCTCGCTGGCGTCGCTTTTCATCGACGACAAAATCAAGGTTGCCCCCTGGCTAACGCTGATCGCCGGCATCCGGCCCACCCACTTCTCCGGGACAATCGCGGAAAATGCAATCAGCCCCCGGTTCGGCGCAGCGCTGACCGTTCCTCGCCTGCAATGGGTATTTCGCGCGTTTTACGGGCACTACTACCAGGCGCCTCCACTGCTGACCGCGTCGGGTCCGTTGCTGCAATTCGTGAACAGCAACAACCTGGGATTTCTTCCGCTGCACGGAGAGCGCGACGAAGAGCACCAGTTCGGCGTGACCATTCCCGTCCGTGGCTGGACCATCGACGCGGACAATTTCAAGACGATCGCCCACAACTTTTTCGATCACAGCAATATCGGCGAGTCCAACCTGTTCTTCCCGCTGACCATCCAGGAGGCGGTCATTCGCGGGTGGGAACTTACGTTGCGCTCACCCATGTTCGCGCACCGTGCGCAGATCCACCTGGCGTACTCAAACCAGATCGCCGAGGGCGAGGGCGCGATCACCGGTGGTTTGACCGACTTCTCTTTGCCGAATGACCTCTCGCCCCTCGACCACGATCAGCGCAATACATTGAACGTCGGCGGTTTTATCAACCTGCCGTGGCGCAGCTATGTATCGACAAACATCTACTACGGTTCCGGATTCGCGAATGGCTTGAGCGATGCTCCCGGATCGCCGTACACCGCCGACTACCTGCCGGGACACACAACCGTGGACCTATCGGTGGGAAAGAATTTCGGCGAGAGCACCTCGGTGTCGGTGAACGCGCTCAACATCGCCAACCGGCGCGTCTTGCTCGACAACAGCGTGACCTTTGGTGGCTTCCACTGGAACAATCCGAGAGAGGTCTATGTTGAGCTACGGTATCGATTCCATTATTGAGGAATGCCTCATGACGCAAATAGTGTCCCGTGTTTCGTGTTCCGTGTTTCGTACCTCGGGTAGCAACGCGTTCGAAACACGAGACACGAAACACCAAACACCGGCACATGCCATCTCTGTCCTCGTTGTCCTGTTGTGTCTCGCAGCCTGCGGTTGTTCGGCGAAGCCAGCAGCGGCGAAGCGCTATCACCTCGAAGGAAAAGTCATCTCCATCGACAAGCCGCTGCACCAGGCGATGATCCAACACAAAGATATTCCCGGATTCATGGGCGCGATGACGATGGCCTACACCGTGCCGAACGACCAGGATTTCGACAAGTTGTCGGCTGGCGAGTCCATCACCGCCACCGTCGTCGCCAGCGACGTAAAAATTTTTTTGGAAGATGTTCGCGTAGTCAAACCTGCGTCGACGGACGCAAGTCATTGACCCATTTGTCTCGCCCGCGAACTTGCGATGAAAAGAAAAATGAAATCGGAAACTCTCCCTGCACAAGTTGCGCGGCATTAATGGAATTGCTACTTGACGACTGCGCTGCAATGCGCGAAAGTGCAGACTCTTCCGATAATTTTTTGGCGGCGGGCCGATGCGAGTGTCAGTGGAAATCGTGCTAGTATTCGGTGCAGCCAACGGAAACGTTTTGCCCTGACTCAAACACGAAATTGAGGGCCCGTCGAATGTGGGAGTACGGCTCCAAGACTCCCCGCTTTTCGAATTGCGGCACGAGACCACAGAACATCGGTACTCGCCGCGGCTCTCCGAATGCTTTCTCCCGGACGCGGCAGGGCGCGTCAAGCGGCGCAATTTAGCGTCGCAACGGAGAGGCTGCCATCATCCGGGACTTCCAGTTTGGAGGCAGGCTGGAACGACCGCGGGTTTCCTAGCTCCGGTGTGATCGTGCACACGCACGAGGCCGCGGGGCCATTTGGGTTAGCCATCTATGTCAGCGTCGGCGGCACAAGCTGCACTGAATCCGTGGGCACGCATCCTCGATGCCCTGGAAAAGAAAATCAACCGGCACTCCTTCGATACCTGGCTGAAGCCAACGCGCTACAGCCACGCCGAAGAGAAGATCCTCTTCATCACCGTCCCCAGCGCCGAGTTCGGCCAGATGGGCGACAAGTATGCGGACGTAATCCTGGAGATCGTCGATAACCTCGGCCTTCCCTATCAGGACATCAAGTTCATCACCGCGCCCGAACCCACTCCGGCGGTCAAGCACAACGGCGGATTTCCGCCGGCGAGCACCGCGTCGGTGAATTCGGCGGGAGTGGCGGCCGCTCCGGCACGGGTGGCGCAAGCGCGCTTCGATTTCGATGCCGCGGCGCAGTTGAACCCGCGCTACACCTTCGAGTCGTTCGTAAAAGGCGCGGCTAACGAGTTCGCGCACGCAGCAGCGCAGGCGGTGGCCGACAATCCTTCGAAGGCCTTCAACCCCTTCTTCGTCTATGGCGGCGTCGGCATGGGCAAAACCCACCTGATGCAGGCCATCGGCCATGAGACGAAGCGGCGCTACCCACACATGTCGATCTGCTACCTGTCGAGCGAGCGCTTCACCAACGAACTGGTGAACTCTCTCCGCTACGACAAGATGACCAGCTTCCGCGACAAGTTCCGCAACGTCGACGTGCTGCTGGTGGACGACATCCAGTTCCTGGCGCAGAAAGAGCGCACCCAGGAAGAGTTCTTCCACACCTTCAACGCGCTGCACGAGCAGATGAAGCAGATCGTCATCGCCAGCGACCGTCCGCCGAAAGAATTGGCGGAGGTCGAAGACCGGCTGCGCTCGCGCTTCGAGTGGGGCCTGATCGCCGATATACAGCCGCCCGACTTGGAGACGAAGGTCGCCATCCTGCAAAAGAAAGCGGAGCAGCACAAGGTCACAATTCCGACCGATGTCGCGCTGTTCATCGCCTCCAACATCCGCAGCAACGTCCGCGAGCTCGAGGGCGCGCTGGTGCGGTTGTGCGCGATGGCCTCGCTGCAAGGGCGGGAGATCACGCTGCCCTTCGCGCAGGACGCCCTCAAGAACTCAATTGACGCCCAGCAGCGCAAGGTGACCATCGATTCAATCCAGAAGGCCGTGGCCGAGCAGTTCGGACTGCGTCTGCCGGAGATCAAGGCGAAGAACAACTCGCGCGCGATCGTTTACCCGCGGCAGATCGCCATGTACCTGGCCAAGCACCTGACGGATTCGTCCTTGCCGGAAATCGGGCGTCAGTTCGGCGGCAAGCACCACACCACGGTGCTGCACTCGATCGACAAGATCGAGGAATGCCGCAAGGGCGACAAGGACCTGAACCGGATGATCAATAAGCTGACGGAAACGCTGCAAGGGTAGTTTCAGTTTCGAGTTTCAGTTCGAGAAAAGGCACGGTGAGAGCCGTGCCTTTTTGTTAGAGCCTCTATAGCGGGTGTATTCATGTTTGAAGGGGCGCGGCTTTCAGCCGCGCCGATGACCGGCGAAGCACTCCGCCTTTAGGCGCTGAGGGACTCTCCCTCAGCGGCTGAAGCCGTCAATTGCAAGCGCCTGTACGGCACGCCTGAAGGCGTGCCCCTTCAAACACGCAGTTACAATTTTCTGAAAATCCTCATGTTGGAATGTCGGCGCGGAAGATAATCGAACCGGGAATTGCGGAATGGAAGGCACGGTGAGAGCCGTGCCTTTTTCGTCTCGGAGAACCATTCTTCAAATCTGCTTAGCGGATACCGTTCTACCCAACGACCACAAATTCCACAGCGAAACTGCCATCGCAGCGACCACGGTAATTCCAGCGAGCAGCCACCAGCCGTTCCAGTAAAAAGAGGACTGTAGCGGGACCGAGTATTCGCCCCGAAAAACGTGGCGGAAGGGCCCTGGCGCAACGACATAAACGACCAATGGGGTACTCAGCAGGCCGGCCAGTAGGCCAAGAATCGATGCGACGCGCGGTAGGAACCAGACGGCGATCATCCCTCCAACGAATAGAACGAAAGCGTCCTCGGACATTCTCAGAATTGGGCCGGTGATCGTGCCGCCCGTGAATTCAGTGCCGTCGAAACCCCAGCCACTCCAGAAGTTGAAAATACATCCGACCGTCAGGATGGCAAAAAGAACAAGCTTCTTTGCAAATAAGGGTTTCACGGTAACGATGAGAACTCCATTTGGAGTGCGTTGCAATCGAAATCCGTATTTGGTTTACTCCGCCCTGAGCGCCACCAGCGGGTCCACACGCGTTGCGCGGCGGGCGGGCAGGTAGCCGGCCAGCAGGATCACCGCCATCACGAAGCCTGCGGCGATGGAGAACGTCGCCAGGTCGCGTGGGCTCACTCCATACACAACCGTCGCCATCACGCGGGCCAGTGCGATTGCCGCCAGCAGTCCGACAGCGACGCCGATCGCGCCCAACCGGCCGGCGTGTGTAACGATCAGCCGCAGGATGTCCCCACGGCTCGCGCCCAGCGCCACCCGGATGCCGATCTCGCGGGTGCGCTGACTGACCGAGTAGGCCATCACGCCGTAAACGCCAATGGCTGCCAGCGCGAGCGCCAGCCCGGCGAAAGTCGCGAGCAACGACATGTCGAACCGCCGCAGCGACGACGAATCTGCGACCGATGAATCCATCGTCGTCACGTTATAGATCGGCGTGGTCTTGTCCACGTCGGCGACAGCGGCTCGCACCGACGGTAGCAGCGCTTCCGGCGCCAGCCGCGAGCGCACGGCAATGGTCATGTAACGCAGCACCAGCGGACGCACCGGCGCGGGCGCCTGCGTGAACGGGTAGTACGCGGTCGGCTCGATGTCGGTGTCGCGGCTCCAGTGGCGCACGTCGGCCGCAATGCCGATGACCATCGTTGGCTTCGCGCCAGGAAGCTTGGGCTGGATCCGCTGTCCGATCGGGTCCTGGTTGGGCCAGTACTCGCGCGCCAGAGATTGGCTGACGATGACCACTGGCGGTGAGATCGCAGTATCGGCGTCGGAGATGTCGCGGCCGCGGCGCAGATCGATGCCCATCGTACGGAAGTAGCCGGGCGCGATGGCGCGATAGCGGGCGACGGCGGTGTCGGCCGGCTGCGAGCCGCCGAGGACGGCAATCGGCATCGACGGGTCCGTCCCGCTCATCGGCAGGTCGCGGGCCAGCGCGGCCGCTTCCACGTCAGGCAGCGACTTCACGCGCTCGAGCACGCGGTTGTAGAAATCAATTCCGCTGTTCGACGCGCCGCTTGCGGCGGAAACGCGGAAGGTGAGCAGGTGCGAGGGCGCAAATCCGAGCGGCACATTCGCAAGTTTCCACAGGGTTTTCATCGCCAGCCCAGCGCCAATCAGCAACACGCACGCCAGCGCGGTTTCGGCAATCAGTAGCGCACTGCGATGGCGCCCAAGACGGCCGGTTCCTCGTGACCCCTCGTGCAGGTCGCGGTTCAGGTCCACGCGCGAAGCGGAAAACGCGGGCACGATGCCGAATAACACACCGACTCCAATCGACAACCCAATCGCGACAAGGAGGACGATCGCCGGGTCTGAATGAAAGCGCGTCTGCCAGAGGGCATGGCTCAGCACGGCCACCGCGGGGCCGTTCGGCTGATCTTCAGCAGCGGTGAAGATTCGCCCGATCTCCGGTTGAACACCGAGCACCGTGAACATGTCGGCGGAAACGTCGCCGCCCGCCAAGCGCTCGGGAGTTTCGCCGGATGCGGCGAGGTTCGCGGTGTGCGGCACGAACGCTCCCATATGTGCGAGCAGCGGCGAGTCCTGCCGCGATTCCAAGAAATCCGGCGTTGAGAAGATATTCTGGTTTCCGTCCGCAAGACGTTGTGTGACGTTGATGATGCGCTCCGGGTTTGCGAACGGCAGGTGCGCGAATAACACCGAGCGGGTAACGCTGAACATCGCCGTGTTGGCGCCGATTCCGAGCGCCAGGGTGAGCGTGGCAACCAGGGTGAATCCTGGAGATCTCCGCAAAGACCGGATGGCATAGCGCAAGTCGAGGAGGAACGATTCCATGTCTCACCCCGAGTGATAGACGCGTCCGCACCAGATTAGTTTCGGGGATTCGGGCTAGTGTGAAACTTCAGTTCGCGGAGGACGCCCCTTGCGCGTTTGCGACCGGAATTTCGTCAATATCCCGCAAGCGGGTGCGGCCTTCGTACCACTTGAAAACGAAAAATGCGTGCACGCCGAATGCCCAGAGTGAAAACATCGCAATCAGCATCAACATATCCGCGCCGTAGAGAGCGACCCCGCCTAGAAATGCCCAGCGATGTCCCTTGCGCGCCGCAACTCCCAATCCGAGCGTGATCAAGACCCATGCCCCAGCCGCCACGTGGACCGCAATGCCGGGATACGACGTGAGTGATCGTGCATACGCGCGGAGCATGTCGATTGCGCCAATATTCACCACCAGGTTCACTCGCACGGGGAGCAATCCGGTCCCGAGCGCGGCCATTCCCGCGGCCCAAAAAAAGAAATTGGCATCGGTTTGGCTCTCTTCGAGCAGGTCCTTCCGCCGCTGTTCCTCGTTCGCTCGATGTTCTTCTTCAGTCCGGCCCGCGCCCACGTTCAATGTTTGCATCGTGACCTCTAGCTGGTGTGTTTTTCCGGCGAAGTGTATCAGTGATGTTGGCTGGTGAGCATCCGGCGAACAACGTAGTCATTCGGCAGCCCATCTCGGCTGGTGAATCATATGTGGTGCTTGGGGAAAAAGCCGGTTGCCGGAGGCAGCGTCGTTCTTGCTTGAGGACCGCTTTTACACCAGCAGTGCCCTTCTTCCTCAGCCTCCCCTGTGGACGCGGCGTGGACCGCCGTGGAAGGATGGGCAGTCCGAAATCCGAGGGTCCTGATTTCGGGCTGTGGACACAGGCGGGCGCCTTTATGAACAGCTTGGAAATTTGGGTTAAGGTACGGCAACGAACCGGGTTTTCCGCGTTATCCACATTTCCGGCCTCATCTGTTTCTACTGCTATATCTCTTATACTTTTGATATAAAGACAGCCACAGAAGTAGTGCGTGCAATTGGTGCGTCCAGCAGCAGCGTAGCACCCGTGCCGCGCAGGGAGGGACTCAGGTGAGCGAAACCACGGCGACGCGTACGTCGGATGTGCCCGAGGTCAAAGGGGGCGCGATGGAAATCACGGTCACGAAAGCGGAACTGCTGCGTGAGTTGACGGCAACGCAGGGCGTGGTCGAGCGCAAGACCACCATTCCGATCCTTTCGAATTTCCTCTTCGAGGTGTCCGGTGATCGCCTTTCCGTCACTGCCACCGACTTGGATCTCAGCCTGCGCACTTCCTGTCCCGCCGACATCAAGAAAGAGGGCTCCTGCACGATTCCCGCGCGCAAGCTGTTCGATTACGTAAAACTTTTGTCGGACGGCAAGATCACCATCAAACTGCTCGAAAATCACTGGGTCAACATCCGCAGCGGGCGCTCGAATACGAAAATGGTCGGCATGGCGCGCTCGAATTTCCCCAGCCTGCCCGCGTTTCCCGAGAAGGACGTCTACCATCTGCCCGCCCAGGCGCTGCACACGATGATCTCGAAGACAATCTTCGCGATCTCCAATGAAGAATCGCGCTACACGCTGAACGGCGCGCTGCTGGTGCTGAAAGCCGAGTCGATGACCATGGTCGCCACCGACGGACATCGCCTGGCGCACATCGAGAACGCGAAAGCGAAGCCCGGCGTCAGCGGCGAACTCCGCATCCTCGTACCGAAGAAGGCGATGGCGGAACTAAATTCGCTACTCAACGATTTCGACGGCGACACGATCGAATTTGCCAAGGACGAGAGCACGCTATTTTTCCGCCTCGGTGCCCGCCTGCTTACCTCGCGCCAACTCACCGGACAATTCCCCAATTACGAAGCAGTGCTGCCGCGCGACAACAACAAGTCGATCGTCCTGGCGACCGACGAAATGGCCGCCGCCATCCAGCGCGTCGCGCAATTCGCCGACGAGCGCAGCGGGGCCATCAAGCTGCGCATGGAAAAGGGTGAACTGAAGGTCTCCTCCTCCAGCAGCGATGCCGGTGAATCCGAGGACTCGATCGAGACCACCTACGACGGCGAGACGATCTCCATCGGCTTCAACAGCGCTTACCTGGTGGATTTCCTGAAGAACGCCGGTTCGCCCGAGGTTCGGCTGGAATTCAAGGACGCGCAGAGTGCCGGTCAATTGCGTCCCGAGGAGCCCAGCGACAGCGAGTTCAAGTACCGCTATGTCGTCATGCCAATGCGAATTTGACGAAAGAAACAAGCCGCAAGAAACGAGGGGCGAGCGATCGCCCCTTTTCATTTTTCCCGATTTGCTTGCCCGGAGCCTCCGCCGGGCGTATTTTTAGGCGCACGAATAAAGCCGGGTGTAACCATGCCACTTCGGGGGGCGATCATGCGCAGGTGCATTGTCCTTCTTGCGATTGCGATGTGCGGATTCACAGCCATGGCCCAGGATTCCGAGGGCCTCTCACCCAAGGCGGGAGCGTTCTCCGCCGACT
>JBOGLI010000024.1:0-3912 GCA_050746165.1 Terriglobales bacterium
GCTCCAGGGTGACTTCGGCCTTCTGCACGGCGGCGACCTTGTCGATCAGTTGCAGTCGGCTGTCCTGGAAGATTTTCTCCATCTGCTGCGTCTGCGCGGGGGTGAGGGCGATCTTCTGCGCGAGTTCGGTATTGTTCCAGAATTTGCCGCCGGGCAGGCCCATGGCCATTCCCATGCCCGGCCCACGCATGCGCACAACGTTAACGCCGCGGCCGCCATCTTCGCGGCGCGGACGGGGACCCTGCGGCCCCGGCTGTCCTTGGGCGAAGGCCGCTGTGGTGAGTAAGAGAACAACGAGCGTTCTGCGGATCATCGATTATCTCCTTGTAATAGCGGTTGAATTTGTATCGGAATTTTCGGCCAGTTGACGTTGACTGACGAGCAACTGAGCCGGTTCCAGCGCATCGGGGAGCTGCTGCTGAAGCGTGTTCTGAACGGCGGAGAGAAGAGCGTCGTCAGAAACAGTGGTGACAGCCCCGGCGTCTGGGCGATGTGGAGCGGGGCGATGAAACTGGAACATCAGGAGTGCAACCAGAAGAACGAAGGCGAGCGCGGAGGCGAAACGCCAGATCCGCGGCGACCGTGCTGATACTCGCGAGGCCGCCGATGCGCGCTGGCGAGTCCAGAAGGCGGCGGGACAGTCAGAGACTGCGGCAAAGGCAGACTTGGCTTCGCCCGCCAGTTTCACGATGCGCTCGACTTCCCGCCGGCAAGTTTCGCAGGAGGCGAGGTGCGCGCGCGTGGCGGCGTCTTCCTCGGCTGCGAGGTAGCTCATGCATTGGGCGTCGGTTAAATGCGTCATTTTTCCCTCCCGGTTTCGCGGCGCAGCGCGGCAATGGCGCGGAACAACTGCGTCTTGACGGTGCCGATGGTCGTGCCGGTGGCGGTGGCAATCTGGTCGAGACTGAGGTCGTCGACGAATCGAAGTACAAAGACGGTGCGCTGGCCCTCTGAGAGACGGTCGAGCGCGCTCCAGACGGCGCCCAGTTCTTGACGCGCGATGAGCGAACGTTCCGCGTCAGGCCGGCCGTCGGAAACAGAATCGGCGACGGCAACCGGATCTTCGGAGCGGAAGAGGCGGCGCCAGAAACCCATGCGGCGGTTGCGGCCGTAATCGCGGGCGAGATTGACGGCGATGGTCATCAGCCAGGTGCGGACGCCGGCTTCGCCGCGAAAGCTGTCGCGCTTCTGGTAGGCGCGGAGAAAACATTCCTGGGTGAGGGTGTCGGCGGCGTCAGGGTCGCGGACCAGGCTGACGAGCACGCGATACACATGCTGCTGGTGGGCGCGCATGAGGGAATCGAAGTCGTCGAGGGCTTCGCTTCTGCCCATGACCGTCATCGCCGGAAGTGCGTCCGCGTTGTCCATCGGGGGCATGTCGTCTATTGATATGGACGGAACTCTGGGGCCCAGGTTGACAGATCCATAGAGAAAAACACTGGATCGAAAACGGAGTCGCTAACGGCAATTCCTGATTTGCGATTGGAAGCCGCTCTGTCGGGCGATGGTCGCCCCATGAGATCGCAAAAGGACGACGAGGAAAAAGCAGATTCCTCGCGGGCTGAAGCCCGCTGGGAATGACAACAACAGATCAGAGCTTCCCTAGTGTTGCTGCTCCACCTTCACGACGGTTGTGGCGCTTCCAAGCCGCCCGGTGTTGTTGTCGCGGACGACGATGCGAACCAGGTAGACGCCGGCGGGGAGAACCATGGAATTGGTGTAGTGAATCCCTTCGCTGCGGATCGTCTCCACGGCGGTGGCGGGCATCTGACGGTCAATTCTCTGCGCGAACTCGCCCGCAGTGGCGCCATCTCGATTTCGAGCGACGGCGGCAATATCGACATTGAGGCGGGCATTATCGGTCGAGACGAGGGCGGCCTCGGGCAGGATCTTCATGTCGAAGACGACATTCTTCTTGTCGCCGGGATGAAGGTCCCATTGGCCGAAGAAGGGAACGCCGGGATCAGGGAGAAGGGTCGCCAATTGCAGGCGCATGTCGTCCTTGCGCGTCTGCTCCGGGTCCAGCTTGGAGAAGATGAATCCTGTGCGGGAACGGACGCTGGCATCGGCGGCAACCTTGACCTGCAGCTTGTGCCATCCCGGTTTCAGGCCGGAATCGGCGTAAAAACCGAGGATGTAGTAGTCGCGCGAGTCGTCGATGGCATCCTTGAAACAGCCGCTGAGGTCGGGCCTCCCGACGCAAGCTGTGCCGCCGGTCGAGGAAGCGAGGTTCTCGAAGGTGGTTATGTTCCCCTCATCGTTCAGCCGGGCAGCCTCGGATTCCCCAGCGGTGGGGGAATACTTGCGCGACGGATCGATGACCTGGAAAGCCGTATTGACCATCCCGCGCGCATCCACGGGGTACACGGCGATGTTGGCGGAGTTGAGCAGGTGGACGGTGGCTTCGTCCAAGTCTCCGGCCTCGCTAACCTGACTGAAGTTCTGGCTCGCGCTGTGAATGCCGGCGCGAACGGATATGGCGAAGGGATATCCGGAACTGGCCCATACGAGTGACTTGCGTCCGGGCAGCCCGGCGAGCGATTGCGCGATGGTACGCAGAGCCTCCAGTGAGGAAAGGCGCAGATTCCTCTGCTGGAAGGCCAGCATCTCCTGCTCCTGGTCCTTGCTTTCTTCCAACCGGTCGATGCGCTCATATTGCGGGTTGGTCTCATTGAGCATGGCTTCCTGGATCTCGCGAGTAGCTTCATCGCGAGGGTTGACCGTCTCAGTTGGCGGCCCTCCACCGGTCTTGTTTCGCTGCAGGGCCATGGCCAGCAGCTTGGGATCGGTGGTGAAGTCCTGGATAACCTCAATGCTATTTGGATTGATGGCGATGAGACGGATCGGTTCTCCGGCCTCGGCAACCTCAGTAAGGAACTTCTTGAGGCCGATGCGGAGCCGCTGCATGTCGACGGTAGTGGTGTTGATGCGGTCGATGGCAATAACGGTGAAGCGCGCCGTCGCCGGATCGCCCAGGTACTCGTTGGAAAACTCCTGCGGGCCCACGTTGCGCCGGGTCAGCCGTTCGGTCGTAGTGCGGACTTCTTCAAAGACGGCGACTTTTTGCGGTTTTCCATCTTGCAGGATGGTGAACTTATCTTTGTCGATTCCGGCTACGTGCTGGTTGTGCTTGCGGACTTGCACCGGGACGAGCACCAGATTCGATTGGGAATGGACAATTGGCTGCTCTTGCGCCCACGCCGAGCAGGCCAGCAGGACGACCGCGATCGCGCGGACCAATGTAGACATGGTCAGTCGCATGGCATTCACCCCGGCGAAGTTTACGCTAATTCTCTCGAGACACTACAAAATTCGGCACCCAGAGCAGGGCGCGCTTGATCTCGGAATCGGGAAATGGTGTGAGCAGGTCGCAGGCGGCGGAGGCGAACTCAGCGGCGCGGGTCAAGGCGAAATCGACCGAGCCGTAGCGGTTGAGAATATCGAGAACCTCGCCGTGGCTGACGCTGCGGAAGGCGCGCTCGTCGAGGACGGTCTGGATTTTGCGGCGCTCCTCGGGCGTGCTGCGCTCGAGGGCGTGGATGATGGCCATCGTGCACTTGCCTTCGCGCAGATCGCTGCCCACGGGCTTGCCGAGGACGTCTTCACTGGCGGTGAGATCGAGGACGTCGTCGACGATCTGAAAAGCCATGCCCACGTTGTGGCCGTAGTCGGTGAGGCGCTGTTCTTCCTCGGGTGTGGCGCCCCCAATGATGGCGCCGAGCTTCATGCAGACGGAGAACAGGCAGGCGGTCTTGCGGTTGATCAGGTCGAAATGCTCGTCGAGGGAAATGCAGCGGCCAAGCTTCTCCATCTGCAGGAGTTCACCCTCGACCATGGCTTGCGTGAGGTCGATGAGTGTGTCGAGGACGCGGAAGTTGCGCTCCTGGACGGCAATTTTGAATGACTGCATGT
>JBOGLI010000025.1:0-2487 GCA_050746165.1 Terriglobales bacterium
GGTCACCATCGTTCCATTCGTTGCCAGGGCAACGCGCAGGCCCTTCTCGGTGGCGGTGCGGGCGAGTTCGAAAATGTCGCGTCGATAGAGCGGCTCGCCCCCGCTGAGGACGAGGATGGGATTGGCATACACCGCGATCTGGCTGATGATGTCGAGCGCGCGCGCGGTGGGCAGGTCGGTCGGCGACATCAGCTCGGTCGCGCTGGCGCGGCAGTGGATGCAGCGCAGGTTACAGCCCTTGGTGACTTCCCAGAAGATCAGCCGCGGCTTGCCGGCTTGCGGTCCGTGTGCGTGATTCGGTTCCATCCCCGGTCTCCTCTCGCCCAAGCAAGAGACTAGACCGGGACGTTACACAGGGCCGTGATGGACGTCACAATCTGGTGTGAGAAGGGTCACCGGGGGATTTGAAATTTACAATTTGCAAATTTGAAATTTCAAATCCCCGGGACAATGCGGATCAACTCCAGTGTGCTTACGGTCCCACTCCCCCCGTATGGCAGTCGGCGCAGTTCATCTGGGCGATGTCGCCGATATCCACCGGGTGCTTGAACTGGATGCCCTCGGCGCTGCCGATGACCGGCTGTCCGCTCATCACCTCCGCCAAGACCGTGTGGCAGACGTTGCACTGTTTGGTCACCGTTTTGGTACCGTCGGCGCTCACGTGATTGCCGTCGTGGCAGCGGAAGCAGCCGGCGGAGATGAAGTGCCCGATGTTGTTCGGGTGCACGCGCCAGTCCACCTTCATCTCGGGGAAGATGCTGTACTTGAAGATGCGCTGGATCTCGCTGATCGCGGCCTGCACCTCGCGCTGCTTGTTCTTGTAAACGTCCGGATACTTCTGCTCGTAAAAGGTACCCAGCTTGTTGGCGATGGCCTGTTCGGCTTCTGGCGTGGTTTTGTACTCGGCCGCCAGAGCCTCCACCGCCTGCGCCTTGATGTAGGGCAGGGAAGAGTCGATGCGGCGCGCCAGCAGCGCTTCATCGACCGACCGATCCGGCGGCACGTAGATGTGCGTCGGACGGTTGTGGCAATCTACGCAGTCCATGCGGCGCTTCGGCATATCGGCGATCTGCTGCGCCGTTAGAGGATTGTCTTTCGACTGGTACACCGTCACCCTACCCTGCTGATCGGTGACCTGCACCCATGGGATGTCCTGGCGGTGGTCATCGCGCGCGATGTACTCGATCTTATTCGCGATGTTCATGTGCCAGTGAATGCCGCTGGGCGCGCCCTCCGCCGGGTTCGCGCCGCCGACGTTGATCAGCATGCGGATCTGTCGCGGCGTGTTCTGCTCGTCGCTTCCGTAGTGGTAGAACACCTTGAGCTGGGCGCCATAGAACTTGCGCGGCCAGTGGCACTGCTCGCAGGTTTCCTGCGCGGGACGCAGGTTCTTCACCGGCGTCGGAATCGGCCTCGGGTACTTGTGGAAAATCACCGAGTACACCTGGTAAGCGCCCGACATCTTCGACTTCACGTACCATCCAGCGCCGGGGCCGACATGGCAATCCACGCAACGCACCCGCGCGTGCGGCGACAGCGAGTACGCCGTGAACTCGGGGTTCATCACCGAGTGGCACAGTTGACCGCAGAACTGGACCGAGTCGGTGAACTCATACGCGCGGTAGCTTCCGACCGCGCTCAGTGCCACAAACACGATGGTGAACGTCACGAACATCGCGAACCCGCTGCGCTGCCGCGGATCGTTCAAATCAATGCGGGGAAACTTCGGCAACGAGGGCTCGCCCTTATGGCGCCGCCGCCGTTCCAGCAGCATGCCGGCCGGAACGAGCACGAGCCCAAGCACCAGGAAGCCCGGAAGGATCATGTAGGCAAAGACACCGATATAAGGACTGGGCCGCGGAGAGATGAATTCAACAAGGATAAGGAAAAGGATGTTGGCGCCGCTGATGACGGCCAGCGCCGCGCCGACCAGGGTGATTACGTTGCGCATCAGGGGCGGCGCGCCATTAGCGCTTACCGGCTCGTTCCCCGCAGGTCCCTCAGGCATGGAATTCCTCCGTTGATGAGTTCGTCCCGCTGCGGATATGGCATCGCAGCTTAACAGAACAGGATGTCCGACGACATCACGAATGCTGGCGGACATACGTCACAGATACTTGTGACAATTAACTTTCGCGATAATTTCGTTGCATGCGAGTCGCCGCCACTATTTCTGCCCGACCGGCTCCTCTTCCTTCTCTTCCGCCTCCGGCGCGGGCGCCGGCTTCAACGCCACTGCAGCTTCGACCGACTGCAGGATCGTCTGCCCGTCCAGTTCGTGCTCGTCCTGGTAATGCTCCACCGACATCCTCCCGTCGTACCAGGACCAGTTCATCGGGTAGGTATCAGGATCGTACATCACCATGTAGAGGTGCCAGACCACGATGGCCAGCGTAGCGAGCACGGCTTCGTAGAAGTGCACGGCCGTGGCGACATCGAGCCACCAGCGCGGGAACACGTCCCCCGTCTGCACTTTGAACCAGAGCG
>JBOGLI010000026.1:0-2849 GCA_050746165.1 Terriglobales bacterium
ACCGCTCGCGTTAGCGGGGGTTGCGGTCTCATCGCCGCGGCCCGTGGCTGTATCAGCCACTGCTCTTTGACAACTGAATCGTCGGTTCCTGACACCCGACACCTGACACCCGACACCGTGTTAGCTAATCAGTAAAATTTCCCGCGAAATGATTCCCATTTCGGGCTGGGTTACCCGGGCGTATTGTTCTGATTCCAAAGGGTCGCAAAAACGATTAGATGGCAATAACTCGCGCGACCATAACGAAGTGGTAATGGCGGAAACGCCACACCGCTCCGAAGATCGCCGATCGTGCCGCCCCTACGGGGCTCGGAACCGTTAACGCCGACGCTGACCCAGGACTGATGTCCTGGGCTACCCTCGTGCCGTCCCTCCGGGACGGCTGCACTCAGCGTGTAACTGACTGAATCCACGACCCCGGGGATAAACGCCTGTGCGCCGTGAAGCGCCGGTGTTACGGCGCATCTAACCATTCTGAGCTGTACGTCAGAGCTGATGGCTACTCACGCCCCAACCCGGCCCTCGCGAATTCGCACGCGGCTTACCATCCGCGACCTGCTGAAGCCGCATACCGGCGCGCTGGTGCTCGGGTTCGTCTGCGTGATCGGCGAGACTCTGGCGAACCTGGCCGAACCGTGGCCCATCAAGATCGTCCTCGACAGCGTTCTCCGCCACAAGACCGACCACACCGACATGCTGCGCTGGATCCAGAGCATCGCCGGCGCCGATCCGATGTCCATTCTCACGTTCGCGGTCGTCGCTGTGTTGGCCATCGCCGCCGTGGACGCCATCTCTTCCTACGGCGAGAAATACCTGACCACCAGCATCGGACAGTGGATCACCTACGACTTGCGCCGCGCGATCTACTCGCACGTGCAGCGCCTCTCGCTCGCCTTTCACGACGAGAAACGCACCGGCGACCTGATCACCCGCGTTACCGACGATGTCGACGCCATCCAGAGCTTCATTACCCAGGGACTGCTCGGCCTGTTCGTCAATCTCCTGACCCTGGTCGGCATCGTCGGGGTGATGTTCTACCTGAACTGGAGATTCACCCTGGTGGCGCTCTCGGTGGCGCCGCCGCTGTTCTTCATCGTCTTCACCTATACGCGGCGCATCAAGAAAGCGACGCGCGAGGTCCGCAAGAAAGAAGGAGAGATCATCT
This sequence comes from Terriglobales bacterium, assembly GCA_050746165.1. Classification (GTDB taxonomy): domain Bacteria; phylum Acidobacteriota; class Terriglobia; order Terriglobales; family Acidobacteriaceae; genus DAISJI01. The sequence continues at coordinate 1,166 of JBOGLI010000026.1, forward strand.
CGGTGGTGGAAGAGGTGCTCTCGTCGATTCGCGTGGTGAAGGCTTTCGCGCGCGAGGACTACGAGATCCGCCGCCTCGAAGAACAAGGTCTCGAGCAGGTGGAAATCGCGCTGCGGGCCAGGGCGCTGAAGGCGAAGCTGACGCCGATTGTGAACATGATCGTCGCCCTCGGCACGGCGCTGGTGCTCTGGTTCGGCGCGCGACTGGTCCTCGCGGGCACGCTCACGGTCGGCTCGCTGGTTATCTTCATCTTTTATCTCGGGAAAATGTACAAGCCGATGCAGGAGCTCTCGAAGCTCACCGACACCTACACCAAGGCGGCCATCGGTTACGAGCGCATCCAGGAAGTCATGCAGACCTCCGACGAGATCAAGGACAGCCGTCATGCGCGGACGGCGCCCAAGCTGAAGGGCGATATCGAGTTCGACCGCGTCTGTTTCGCTTACAAGGAAGACACGCCCATCCTTCGCGACGTGAGCTTCAAGGTCAAAGCCGGGCAGATCGCCGCCCTGGTAGGCCCGACCGGCGCCGGCAAGACCAGCATCATCAGCCTGATCGCCCGCTTCTACGACCCGACCAGCGGGGTGGTGAAAATCGACGGCCACGACATTCGCGACTTCCGCCAGAAATCGTTGCGCCAGCAGGTGAGCTTCGTCTTGCAGGACAACGTTCTGTTTCACGCGCCGCTATGGCAGAACATCGCCTACGGCAAGCCGGAAGCGCGCCGCGACGAGATTGTCCGCGCCGCCGAGATGGCGAACGCCATGGAGTTCATCGAGAAGTTGCCGGAGGGCTTCGATACCGTGATCGGCGAACGCGGCATGACCCTGTCGGGCGGCCAGCGCCAGCGCATCGCGATCGCGCGCGCCGTGATCCGCAATACTCCGATCCTGGTTCTCGACGAACCGACCTCGGGCCTCGATGCAGCGTCGGAAAAGCTGGTCTTCGACGCCCTAGACCGCCTCATGAAGGACCGGACGACCATTGTCATCGCGCATCGGCTCTCCACCGTGCGTAACGCTGACGTGATTTTCGTCGTGGACGACGGCGTTATCGCCGAAACCGGCAATCATGACGAACTGATGGCGCTCGGCGGAATCTACGCGCGATTGCACGACCTGCAGTTCCGTCCCGACCTCGAGGACGAGCTGCGCATTAGAGCTTAGAGAGCTCCTCGATGCGCGCCTGCAGCACGTCGGCGTACGCTTTCACCTGGTCGGACGAATAGCCGCCGGCGCGGAACGCGTCCTCGATCTGCGACCGAATCAACTGCGATAGCAGCGAGGCGATCCAGCGCACGTCGTCGCGGGGAATCTTCCGCCCGATCCAGCGGCTGCCCATTTCGTGATAGAAGAGCGGGGGATTGAATACGGTGTAGAACACCGGATGCGTCGGGAAATTGAAGTCCACGTATTCCGGAGTCACTTTGGCGATGAACTTCTCCGACCTGAATGCCTTCAGGTTGCTCTTCGACATTGCGACTGTATAGCTCTCGCCCGTCGTGCCGAAGCTGGAGCCGACGTCGCTGACGTAATAGATCTCGCGACCCGAGTCCTTGTCCACAAAGCGGGCGTTGTTCTCGTCCTTCAGATCCCAATTGTGCAGCAGCGCCATCATGACGCGCAGACCGTTGAACTCGCGCGTGTTCTTGAATGGGTTGTGTGCCCAGCTCCACGGCTTATCG
>JBOGLI010000027.1:0-9008 GCA_050746165.1 Terriglobales bacterium
GGGTTCTCCCAAGAGTCCCAAGATATTTTGTTGTCAAAGAACAAAAGCCCGCCGTTGAGGGCAGGCATTCGGGGACACAAATCCGCTCTGCGCATTATGCGCACCGATTAAGAGTAACGGTCGGGCCGAGCGGTGTCTGTGATTTGCGGCACGGATGTTTGTGACAAGACCAAAATTCATTCCGACGCGGTCAGATCGCGCATCTCAGGATTTCAGAGATTAGCGGCTGCTAGTTGTCTAACGCGTCCAGATTCTGGACGCCTAACGGGCTGAATCTCTCCCGCGTTGTCAGTTGTAAGGCCTTCTCGGTGTGAACGTTACGATCCGAAGTCATTTTGGCAATCAACATGATCTGATGGTGCTCATCCGGAGCCTGTTCCGGGGATAAGAAAATGTCACCAACTCTAAAACGCATGGGAATGGTCGCCACGCTGATATTTTTGATGGCTCATGAGGTGCAAGGTCAGGGCAAATCGAATAATGGGATGATTCAATTACGCGCCGAAGTGCGGGCCATGCTAGAACTGCGACCGCTGGCGGCAGAGGTCAAAACAGACACGGTGACGGCAACCGTTCGTGGAATCTCACCCGATTCGATCATCGTGGAATCGCGCATCGTTGGAAACGGCGCTCGCCAAGCGATCAGGATACCGATAGTGGCAAGCTCGAATACTCGGTCATTTCTTTTGCGATCGAGTGCCCAAGGAGGAGTAGCGACCGGTTCGGTCCAGTTCGTTTCACCGAATAGCTCATTTTTCTCGCGTGCGAGACCGCTGGCCGATGAAGCAGTGTTTGCGTTGGCGGTCAACGAGGCTGGATTCCAGCGTGTAGCCGGCAGCGTAGAGATTGAATTCGAACCAATTGAAGCGGGCGAGGTCAGGATGAGCCGGGTGCAACTGCAAATCACCAAAAATGAGTGACCGGCGCGAGCGAATGGCTGTAACATGCGCGCTGACATCAGCACAAACGGAGATTGGAAGCACACGGGGGCGAATGGAGGGGGCCAACTTACAAGATTGCAAAAGCCGATGGGAGCGGAGCGCGATTCGGATTGTGATCCTGGTCTGGCTATTCGCCTCGCTTGCGAGTGTATCGGCGGCGCAATCGATCACGGTGTCGTTGAGCGGCGGCAGCGTTCGGTGGGACAACACGTTTGGAAATTCTCTTGTCCCCGGCAGGACGAGCAATCCAGGCAGTGCGACGGTCACGGTCACGACATCCTGGAGCGGCCTGAAAAACTCCGACACGGTGACCGTTTACGCATATTTCAACAATGCGACGGCGGCGTTAGCGCATACTTCCGCGAACTGCACCACTGGTTGTCCCGATATTCCTGCCTCGGCGGTGGAAATCAAAGTGGACGCCGGCGCCTTCACCCCAGTCAATGGAACAGGCGCTTTTGGTGGCGTTGGCGCGAGCCTGGTCCTCCTGTCGGTGCCCATCCACGGGGCAAACCATAGTGGTTCCAGCGCTAACCTGCTCTCGTTCAATATCAATCTCTCCTCGTTGCCACAATTGCCTGCCGACACCTATAACGGCACGCTGAATATTCAAGCGCAATCGACGCCATGACGAGGGCGTCAGTGGCGGGCCGAAGTCGGATATATGCAGGGATTTACCACTCTGACTCCGGTACCTTCGTGGTCTAGTTTTCCGACTTTCGTTTGGGTATAGTGTCGAAACAATTTCAGTACAGTGTCGAGACTGAATTACTTACCTTCACCGCCGATGCGTTGGCGCCCTGGCGATCCAACGCATATCGGGAAGGCTTGTTAGGAGCGAATGATGAGACCAAGGCGCCTGTTATCGATTGCCGTGCTCTGCGGTGCTGTGCTGTCCGCGAGCATGGCGAATGCATCCACCAATTCCAACAACACAACGGTCGGACTCACGGCCACGGTGAACGAATCGCTGACCGTGGGCCTGTCGGGAGCGACCCAGACATGGACGACGGGAACGGCCAACCCCTTGACGCCAGGCCAGGCGAGCAACAACGGCGATTCCGCGATCACGGTAACGACGACCTGGACGTTGTCTCCGAGCCGGACCGCCGTAGTGCTCTATGCGTATTTCGCCAGCGCCACCGCGGCATTGGTCCCAACCGCGGGTACCACGAACATTCCAGCTTCGGACTTTGAGATCAAGGTAGGGGCCGGCTCGTTCACTCCAGTGAGCGGCACGAACGCCGGTTTCGGTGTGGCCGGTTCGTCGTTACAACTGCAGAGCACGACGATCAACGGGACAAACAAAGTGGGTAGCGCGACGGCGGTCCTGACTTTTAACATCAATCTGTCAACGCTACCGCAATTGCCTGCAGATACGTATACGGGAACGCTGAACATTCAGGCGCAGGCGACGCCCTGAGTATGCGTAGGTTGGATGTCCGGTGCGCCGTGCGAGGGGCGCGGAAGGCGATCTTCTGCGTCCTCTTGTGTGTATCCGCTTCGCCTGTCGTCAACGCGCAAACGATTCGTCCGGTATTGAGCGAATATCGAGGCGAGGCGGCCGGGACGTTCGAATTGGTGAACAATTCGTTCCTGCCGGTGAACGTTGTTCTGGAGCCGCGCAGTTTCAATGTTTCGGAAACGGGTGAGATCACGTACGGGCCGCTCGACCCAGCGGTCCACGTGAAATTTGCGTCCAGAAGTTTTCAGATCGCGCCGAAGCAGTCGTATGTAGCGGCCTACAGGGCGAAAGCCGACAAGCTGCCTGCGTGGTTCGTGGTGTACGCGACCATGAGCGGTTTTCCGCAGCGCACCAGTACCGGGCTCGCGATTGCGGTCCAACTCCCTCACACTGTGTACATCCTGCCCAAGAAAGATGCGACCAAGCAGGAAGTACACGTCGCCAAGGCCGTCTTCGACGCTCAAACGAAGATCGTTTCCGTAGAGCTAGAGTCGAGCAGCCAGAACTTTACCCGCGTAAACGAGACGGAAATCATCGCCGGGAAAAAAAAGATCAGTGGCCCCGGTTTTCCGCTGTATCCGGGCAAGAGCCGGAAGCTGGACGTTGCGTGGAAGGAAGATGGCGTACCTGACAGGGTCGTTTTTCATGTGCGCGGCTTCAACATTGAAGCGCCGATCTCGAATCAGTAACTCGCACGGGAGGGCAGTGCGCCGCCGCCTTCCGCGCTGGGCGGCCATCGTTGCCATTTCGTTCGGGTTCCCGGGCGGACTGCACGCGCAAATCTTCCACGTTCAGGCCGGATCGTCGAGCATGATGGACGCCCACGGTGGCTCGATTGATTTTCAAGCGCCCGGATACTCCGGCAGCTTCGGCGCGGGTATGATCGACGGCAAGGCCGAGTTCGGGGCCGTGGTTCGCACCAGTATTCACGGCTTCCAGTTGACGGCGGGGGACGATGTTCTGCCGTTCAATCTTCCCACCGACATCTTTAACGGGGCGCACTACTTCTACGGGCGCGGGCTCGGAATTTCCGGCGGCCGGGAACGTTTCCGTTTTCAGTTCTTTGCCGGGGCCACGACGACTTCGATGGGAGCGCCATACTTTTCGGCAGCACGGGCCGATCAACCCTTCGGCCTTCTGTTCACACAATTCAAGCTAAGGAAGAACATCACCCTGGTGACGCGCTCGATCTCGGCGGGGAAGGGCACTTTCATCGCCGGCCTGGAATGGTCACCCAATCCGTCGTTCGCGATTGCGAGTTCCGGCGGTGTGGGCGCGAACGAGCCGTACTTCGCGAATTCATTGAAAATCGAGCGGGAGAGGGTCTCGTTTCATGCCGCTTACATTCTGCAGAGCAACACGTTCCAAAGGATCGGCGCGCGTATCCCGGTCTATTCCGAATCGAACCGGGAAAACCTCCTGCTGACCGTGAGACCGACCGAGAGGTTCACATTCTCCATCGGGAGACAGAACGTCTTATCGCCGATCACGAGCACACAACCGAGCGTTCGCGGACTGGTCCACCAATTCAGCGCCAGCACCAGCATCTCCGGCATTCGGGTCAACGGCAGCCTGTACCAGTCGCGCGTGTACGGCTTGCAGACGCTCGGCTATGCGGTGTCTGGCAGCCGGCCATTCCGGCGCGTCGAAGTGGGCGCGGATTTCTACCGCAGCACCGCGCATGAGGCAGCGGCGAATCAGAGCCTGAACGGACGGGTACGCGAGACGATCACGCAAAAATTGGCGCTGACGCAATACGTGAGCCGCTCGAATGGACAATCCAGCCTGCAATTCGGTGGAGAATTCACTTCCAATCGCTTGACGATCGCGGTGACCCACGAGACGGTATATGCGCCCTTCCGTCCGAATAGTGCGGGCGGACCATTCGTACACGTTTACAACGTCAGCCTGCGCATCCGACTGTTCGGAAGCCTGGAAGTGGCGGGGCACACCAACGTGACGCCCGACGGAAAGATCAGGTATACGGCCTCGACTGGCGATTACTTCTATCGTTACGCGGGCCTGGAGACGGGAGAGCGTCCGAACCTGAAAATTCCCGATTGGGTCGTCCAAGGAAAGGTCGTGGATACCGAGGGAAACCCGATTGCCGGCGCGGCATTACAGATCGATGGAAAAGTCGCGTTTAGCGACAGCAACGGCGAGTTTCTCGTCCGCTTTTCGAAGCACGAGATGGTCGCGTTCACAGTTCTATTGAAAGAATTTCTAACTGCGCGGGAGTACGACGTGGTGAGCGCGCCGACGTCCGTGGAATCCGCCCGAGAAAACAGCGCCAGGCCTGTATCCGTGATCCTGCAGCGAATTACCGACCAGTCGAGATTACATCTCAACAGATAACCCCCTTCATCTTCATGCAACGGGACGGCGTGAATACGAGCTCGCCATTCAACTGAGAACCTACGACCCAGACGGGACCCAACATATTGGCATAAGCTGTGCGCTTCAAAAAGAGGCGATGGCGAGTGGTTCCAGCTCGACGAGGCAGATGTTCCAACATTCAAATGACGGACGTTTATGTAATTAGCGGCAATGGTCGGATAACATGACTGCATGACCGAGCGGCTTTATTACCTCGATCCCACGCTGCTGGAGTTTGACGCCGAGGTGCTGGAGTGCGTGCCCGAGGGCGAGCGCATCCTCATGCGGCTGGATCGCAGCGCGTTCTATCCCACCAGTGGCGGCCAGCTCTTTGACACCGGCTGGGCTGGGCGCGAGAACGACGAAGTCCGGCTGCGCATTGCCGAGGTTGGCGAAGCGGAAAACGGAGAGGTGATTCACTTCATCGAGCCGGCGGGCATGAAAGTCGGGATCGCGCGCGGCACGCTGATGCACTTCGCGATTGACGCCGATCGCCGTCGCGACCACATGGAGCAGCACACCGGACAGCACCTGCTCTCGGCGGTTTTTATCAAAATGTTCCAGGCGCCGACGGTCTCCTTCCACATGGGCGACGAGAGCTGCACCATCGATCTCGACACCAAAGGGCTGAACGACGAGCAGATTCGCGCGGTCGAGAAGCGCGCCAACGAGATCATCCGCGAGGACGCGCCGGTCTCGATTCACTTCGCAACGCCGGAGGATGCGCGGGCGAGAGGAGTGCGCAAGATTCCAGATCACGTCGAAGGAAAGCTGCGGCTGATCGAGATCCACGGGCACGACCTGAACGCCTGCGGAGGAACGCATGTGGCGCGCACCGGCGAGATCGGCGCCATCCTGCTGCGCAAGGCGGAAAAGGTGAAGCAGGGAATGCGGGTGGAGTTCGTCTGCGGTGGAAGGGCGATCGCCACTGCGCGCCGCGATTTCGAGACGCTGACCTCGGCGGCGGCGCTGTTCTCGTCGCACATTTATGAAGTCCCGGTGCAGGTACGGCGGGCGCTCGACGAAACGAAAGCGGCAGGGAAGCGCGAGTTCAAGTTGCAGGAAGAATTGGCCGAGTTCATCGCCGTCCGCATGGTGGCAGAAGCGCCTGAACGGGGCGGCGTGCGCGTGGTGAAGCAGCATTTTCGCGACCGCGATTTGAACTTCATCAAGCTGCTGGCGCAGAGAATCGCGCGACTGGAGAATGCGGTGGCGCTGCTGGCGTGCGATCGTCCGCAGCCGTCGTTGGTGTTCTCACAAAACCCCCGGGTAAGCCAAAACCAGGCTTACCCGGGGCACCCGACGTTCGACTGCGGCGCTGCGATGAAGGAAGCGATGGCGACGCTCGGCGGGCGCGGTGGCGGAACCCGCGACATGGCACAGGGCGGCGCGCCGGAGGGAGCGGACCTCGACAAGGCGCTGACTGACGCGGAGGGGAACTTCGGGAACAAGTGCTAAGTGCCGAGTGCTTAGTGCTGAGCAAGAACGGTTGACGCAGTCTGAACTGAGCACTGAGCACTCAGCACTAAGCACTGAGCACTTCTCGTTTTCCTGCTAAAGTTAGCCTATTCCGCATGAACGACCGGTTCATAGCCATTTCGCTGCTGGTGCAACTGGGCGTGGCTGCCGCCATCGCCAGCGCGCTGGTGCGCTCCAAAATCTTCAAGAATCTGTTGTTCAATCCAGCGCGGACCGTGACGCAGACGATTTACCTGGTGATCTGGATCGTGCTGCCCTTCGCGTTGGGCGTGCTAGTGCGGCTGAGCACGCCGAACTTCTATGCCGCTGATCTCTCCTTCGAGGCGTCGATCCTGGCGGGAATGGTCGGCGGACCGTTCGCTGGACTGCTCGGCGGCATGATGGTGGGCGTTCCGGCGCTGGTTCGGCACGAGTGGCTGGCGCTGCCGGTCTGCGTGCTTTCGGGGATCGTCGCCGGTGCGATGCGGCAGATGGCGCCGAGTGAAGAGGATGTGTGGACGTTCACGCCGTTCGTCGATCTCAGCATCTACCGCTGGCTGCGGCGCAACTTTCCGCGTCCCACGGTGGACTGGCAGATTGCATTCTTCACCATGATCGTGGTGCTGCGCATGTTCCGGCTGGTGCTGCACCGCTGGATGCCGACGCGTCTGTTTGCGTTCGACAGCTCGAGCTGGCTGCTGCTGGTGGCGATTTTCGCGGTGTCTGTGATGGCGGTGGCGATCCCGCTGAAGATCTGGAACAACGCGCGCATCGAACTGAAACTGGAAGAACAGGCGCGCATGTTGCTGCAGGCGCGCATGGAGGCCCTGCAGAGCCAGATCAACCCGCACTTCCTGTTCAACACGCTGAACTCGGTATCGTCGCTGGTGCGGTTCGATCCGGACACGGCGCGCGGCGTGATCATCAAGCTGGCGAACATCCTGCGGCGGCTGCTGCGCAAGGGCGACAACTTCGTGCAACTGCGCGAGGAGCTGGAATTCATCGACGACTACCTCGATATCGAGGTGGTGCGCTTCGGACGCGACAAGCTGCACGTGGTGAAGGAGCTCGATCCGGAGTCGATGGAAGTGGTGGTCCCGGCGATGCTGCTGCAGCCGCTGGTGGAGAACTCGATCAAGCATGGATTGGCGCCGAAGGTGGAAGGCGGCACGATCTATCTCCGTACTCGTGTGGCCGACGGACGGCTGACGATCGAAGTGCAGGACGACGGAGTCGGGATGGGCGCGGCCCAGTTTCTGCAAGCGCCGTCGGGAGTGGGCGGAAGCGGCATCGGGATGGCGAACGTGGCCGACCGTCTGAACGTTTTCTACGGCGACACGGCGCGCCTGACGATGGAAGCGGTCGCCGAGGGCGGAACTCTGGTGCGGATTTCCGTGCCGCTGGTGCAGCCTTACCACGCCGGATATTCGGTGGCGAGCGCCTACTCGGAAGCGCGGTCGAGCACCTCGCGATAAAACTTCTCATACTGCGGAATGATTTTGCTGGCGCAGAAATGGCCGCGCGCGGCGATGCGGGCCTCCTGTCCCATGTTGCGCAATTTGGCTTCATCGCCGAGCAGGTCGATGGCTTCGCGCGCCATCGTCTCGACATCGCCGACCTCGGCAAGGTAGCCGGTCTTGCCGTTATCCACCACTTCCGGAAGTCCACCGACATTCGTCGCGATGGGAACCACCTTGCAGGCCATCGCTTCGAGAGCGGCGAGTCCGAACGATTCCAGTTCGCTGGGAAGGAGCATGACGTCGGCGACGGCGAGCTTTTCGTGAACGCGGTCCTGCTTGCCGAGGAAAATAACGCGGTCGTGGATCTTCTTGTCCATCGCCATCCACTCGGCGCGAGAGCGGTCAGGGCCATCGCCGATGAGCAGCAGGCGCGAGGGGATTTTCTTCTGCACGCGATCGAAGATCTCGATGACGTCCTGCACGCGCTTGACCGGGCGGAAATTGGATAGATGCACCAGGAGGCGCTCGTCGTCCTTGGCGTATTCGCGGCGGCGCTCGGCCGCGCCCGCGTCGCGGATGTAGAGATCGCAATTGACGAAATTGTAGATCACCCGAATACAGTCTTTGATAGCGAACTCGGTATTGGTGCGGTCGCGCAGGTACTTGGAGATCGCGGTGACGCCGTCGCTCTCCTCGATGGAGAAACGCGTGATGGGAAGATAAGAGCGGTCCTGTCCGACGAGAGTGATATCGGTCCCGTGCAGGGTGGTGACAAACGGCAGGCGCTTGCCGGCGCGGCGCAGCATCTGGCGCGCGAGATACGCGCTGACGGAATGCGTAATAGCGTAATGGACGTGCAGCAGGTCGAGCGAGTAGATCTCGGCGACCTCGGCCATGCGCGTGGCGAGGGCGAGGTCGTAGGGAGGGTAGTCGAAGAGCGGGTAATGCGAGACCTCGACCTCGTGGAACCAGATGTTCTGATGATTGTTTGTGCCCAGGCGAAAGGGCGGCGAATAAGTGATGAAATGGACTTCGTGGCCACGTTGCGCCAGCTCGATGCCCAGCTCGGTCGCGACGACACCGCTGCCGCCGTAAGTCGGATAACAGGTGATTCCGATTCGCACAGGGTTTCGATTATAGGGGCGGCGCGAGGATGCAGGAAGAATCGGGTGATCGGGTCAACGAAGCATCGGGTCATCGGGTCATCGGGTGATCGGGTCAACGAAGCATCGGGTCATCGGGTCATCGGGTGATCGGGTGATCGGGTCAACAAGAACAGATCGGCCGCTGATTAACGCTGATGAACCC
>JBOGLI010000028.1:0-1985 GCA_050746165.1 Terriglobales bacterium
GATAAACTCGTCGCCGCCCGCAACGGCCCGCCGGCTGTGATCGGACTCGGAAAAGACGAATACTTCGTCGCCTCTGACGTGCCTGCGATTCTCTACCACACGCGCGATCTGTTCTTCCTCTCCGACGGCGACTTGGCCATCATCACGCCGGAAGGCGTGAAGCTCACCGACTTCCTGGGCAATCCGAGGACGCCGCAGGTCCAACACGTAAACTGGGACCCCATAGCCGCCGAAAAAGGTGGGTTTAAGCATTTCATGCTCAAGGAGATTTATGAGCAGCCGCGCGCCGTCCGCGACACGACGTTGGGACGCGTCTCGCTCGATACCGGCAAGGTCTTCCTCGACGAGATGGAGATCGCCGAGGACGAATTCGCCAAGGTGGAGAAGATCAATATCGCCGCCTGCGGCACGAGCTGGCACGCGGCGCAGGCGGGCAAATTCATGATCGAGCGGCTGGCGCGCGTTCCCGTGGAAGTGGATTACGCCAGCGAGTGGCGCTACCGCGATCCGATCGTCACGCCGAAGACGATCACCATGCTGATCACGCAGTCGGGCGAGACGGCCGACACCATCGCGGCGCAGCGCGAGGCCAAGGCCAAGGGGTCGAAGACGATCGGCATCTGCAACGTCGTCGGCTCCATGGTCACGCGCGAGGCCAGCGGCACGATCTACACGCATGCCGGACCGGAAATTGGCGTGGCGTCGACGAAGGCGTTCACGGCGCAATTAACGGCGCTGTTTCTCTTCGCGCTGTACCTGGGCGAGGTGCGCGGCGCGATTACGCCGGACCAGGCGCGCGAGTACATCGGCGAACTGAACCGCTTGCCCGGCAAGCTGGAGAATGTGCTGTCGCGCGAGGAAGAGTTGGAAGACCTGGCGAAGGAATACCATCGCGCGCAGGATTTCCTGTTCCTCGGGCGCGGCGTGCATTATCCGATCGCGCTGGAAGGCGCATTGAAGCTGAAGGAAATTTCCTATATCCACGCTGAGGGGTATCCGGCGGGCGAGATGAAGCACGGGCCGAATGCGCTGATCGACGAAGACTTGCCGGTGGTGATTCTCGCAACTTGCGATAAGAACGATGCCGGTTCGCAGGTGCGGTACGAGAAAACGCTGTCGAACCTGAAGGAAGTGAAAGCGCGCAGCGGACGCGTGATCGCCATCGCCACCGAGGGTGACGACGAGATCCGCGAGGCCGCGGACCACGTCATCTACGTGCCACCTGCGCCGGAATTGCTGTTGCCGATCCTCGAAGTTGTGCCCTGCCAGTTGCTCGCGTACCATATCGCCGTCCGCCGAGGGTGCGACGTGGACCAGCCGAGGAACCTTGCAAAATCAGTCACAGTGGAGTAAAAAACCACCACTCCAATGAGCGATTCAACCGCATCTGCCCGCGGACTACTTCAGTTTGCATGCACGACGTCAGAAGATGACCACATCGAGGCCCATCTCGCTCTGCCCGAAACTCGTGCCCAGCTTGAGAAAAGCGGTGGTTTGACCGCAATGGTCACGCTAATGTTTTTCGCAGCGTCGTTCGTGCTTGCCGTTACGACGCATTTATCCGCGCTGGTCTGGGGCGGTATTCTGGTGGCCTTCTCTGCTGTCGCCGCGGGCCCGCTGCTGCGGAAATGGGAGCTTCGGCTAGTTTCGAAACGATTCGAAACGTGCTTACGCGAGCGATACCGCAAGCAGCCATGCCACTTCAACGACGTGACTATCGACCACTTCGGAATACGGAGTGAATGTCCGTGCGGGAAGCATGAATGGCCATGGAACGCAGTGAAGGCGTCGTTTGAGACACCGCGCACGTTTGTGATTCGATTTTCTAATGACACAATGTTAGTTTTTCCGCGTGCGGCGCTTGGAACAGAAAGCGACACTGTAAAGAGTATGGTTGCGGAACACACGATGCTGCCGACAACGCCCGAAAAACAACAATGAGACGTTTCATCCTTCTCTTCTTCCTCCTTTTCGCCGTTAACGCC
>JBOGLI010000029.1:0-1557 GCA_050746165.1 Terriglobales bacterium
CACCTCTTCGTTCCAGCGCCGAGCTGCAGCCGGGCATGGTGATTCGCAATAAGTATGAAATCCAGGAGCGGATCGGCTCCGGCGGAATGGCGACGGTTTACCGCGCCCGGCATTTGGTTTTCAATGAGGCGCGCGCCATTAAGGTCGTTAGCAGCCGGCTCATGGAGGACGAGAATTTCTTGAAGCGCTTCCGAAACGAGGCGGTGGTTACGCGCAAGCTGCAACACCCCAACGCAGTACGCGTTGAAGACATGGACACGATGGAGGACGGCCGGCCCTTCATCGTGATGGAACTGGTAGAAGGCCAGAGTCTGCGCGCGATCATCGAGCGCGAGGGCTCGCTTTCGCCGCCGCGGGCGCTGGAGATTACCCGGCAGGTGGCATCAGCCCTGGGCGCCGCCCACTCCCTCGGCATCGTGCACCGCGACATCAAGCCCGACAACATCGTAGTCGTCACGCGTGACGGGAAGGACACGGTCAAGGTCCTCGATTTTGGCATTGCCAAACTTCGCGACCCGGGAAGCGCCGAGACCGCCAATTACACCGCGACCCAGACCGGGATGTTGATTGGCACGCCACAGTACATCTCGCCGGAACAGGCGTCGGGAAAACCAGGCGAACAACTCGACGGACGTTCCGACATCTACTCCCTGGGTATCGTGCTCTACCAGATGCTGACCGGCCGGCTGCCCTTCGAGTCGGACACGCCGATGGGCATCGTCTTGCAGCATATGCAGACTCCACCGCCATCCCTCGAATCAGTTCGGCCAGACGTCAAAATCGATCCGACAACGACGCAGCTTTTGCTGAAATGCCTGGAAAAAGACCCGGCGAAACGGTTTCAGATGGCGCAGGAGCTGATGGCATCCATTCCCCCGCCGGGTAATTCCGAGAGCGGGGATACCAAGCTGATGATGGCGGCGCCCTATGCCTCTCAAAGGAACCTGGCCGCAGTGACCACGCCTACTCCTGTCAGGACACTGGCGGTGCCCGGGTCGGCAGCAGCTGCGGCGGCCCCGGCTCAGGCCAAAGCTGAAGCTTCGCAAGCGGCGAAGTGGATCGCGACCGCAGTTGCGGTCCTAGTCGTCGCGGCGGGAGCGTATGTAGTCGCCGTGCGGCGTAACGACCGCCCGGCGGCGACGACCTCGAGCGCCCCGGCACCGGCCGTATCGCGACCGGAAGCGGCCGCCGCGCCGGCGGTTTTTGGGGGTCCGCCAGCGCACGACAATTCTTCTCAGGGATCTGCGGACGCGGCAAGCGAAGGACGGGTGAAACAGTTGATCGCCTCCGGGCGCCGCCACGTCGACAACGGCGAATATGCGCAGGCGATCCGCGATCTGCGCGAAGCGCTTCGCATTACCCCCGGAAACCCTACGGCGGAAGCGGAGTTAAAGCGGGCGCAACTCGCACGCAAAACGGAGGAGAAGGTCCTCGGAGTAAAACACTGAGATGAGAACCGTTTGTTTTCTTTCGATCCTGTTCGCGACAGCGGGAATGGTGTTAGCTCAATCCGTCGCGGCGCAGGGCGGAGGGCAGCGCGCCGGTACGACGCAGCAG
>JBOGLI010000030.1:0-9800 GCA_050746165.1 Terriglobales bacterium
GTCGGGACATTCCGCCTTGATGTCGGCCAGGTCCTGATCATTGAGGTAGTACTGCCGCATCGAGTTGAAGTTGCCGTTCACCGCCGGCGCGCGGCCCGAGAAGATGAACATCACGTTCTCGCCCAGCGTAGCCAGTTGTCTCTGGTTGCCAGTGCGGAACCCCTCGCCCAAGCCGACCAGCAGCAACAAGGAACCGACGCCCCATGCGATGCCAAACATGGTCAGGAACGAGCGCAGCTTGTGCGCCCACAGCGTGCGCAGCATCTGGACGAAGATGTCGAGGAGTAACCGCATCGGACCCGCTAAAGTTTAGGCACCGGTAAACACACGATACCCACACTCCTATGATACGAGTTGGACACGGCAAAGGTTCAACCGTTAACCGTGGAAAAGGCACGGAGTGCCTGTTACTGTTCCTGCCGTTGGGTCTTGGTCGCTTCCGCGCGATGCTGCGCCGTCCGCATGACGGCGAGGCAATTGGTCATGGCACTATCGTTCGTAAGCACTTGCCAGGTGCGGCGGACGGCGACGGTACAGATCAGAATATCGACAGTGCCGCATTCCACGCCGTGGCTCCGGCAGACGTTGTACCATCGCGCGGCTGCTTCGTAATCTTCGGTGGTGAGTGCCTCGTCGCGGTAGGCCTGCAGATCACGCCTCAGCGTTTCGAATTGCCGCACGTCCTTGATGCCCGACAAGATCTCCTGCCGGATTGGCCCGATGATGCTTACTCGGCCGTCCTGAATGGCGTCCGACAATGTCTTCGCCAGCCGTTGCTCCTCCGCGTTCAGACGCGCGGTTTTCTTGCGGCGCAGCGCCAGCGACCACACGGAGGTGTCCACCAGGACGTTCATTTTTCGTTCGCAACCCTGTCGCGCCGGCGGCTGCCTTTGTAGTCGTAATCCGGCGCGTAATCGATTTTGCCGAACAGCTTACGGATTTCCTGCTGGCGGCGCCGGCGGATGTATTCGTCGAGGGCGGAGGTGACTGCCTCCTTCTTGGTTGCGTGACCGCCGACGCGGCGCGCCTCCTCAATGAGTTTGTCATCGATTGCAAGATTGGTCGCCATGCCCCATACACCTCGTGTGTATTTTACTACACAATGCAATGTGTAAGCTCGCAATCCCACGACACGCACGCTGGTTAACGGCTAAGAGCTAGTGGCTGCCAGCTTCTTTCTCGCGATCGGCCGCGCGTAGGCGCCGGTCGGATTGTGCAGGTTCATCGTCATGATCTTCTTGTACAAATCCATTGCCTCGTCCTTCTTCCCGGTTTTCTCGTACGCTTGCGCGAGCAGAGCCAGGATGAACGGGTCGCGCCCATTTGCCTTGTCGCTTGCGTCCTTCAGGTCGGCGATCGCCTTCTCGTAATCGCCGCTGTAGTAGGCGACATAACCGGTCAGATACGGCCAGTATTGCGCCTGCGCCTTCTGGTCTTCGGCACTGGTCTTGTCGAGGGCCTTCTTGCCTTCATCAATGTCCTTCTGCGCCTCGGCCTTCTTGCCCTGGCGGATCATGATGCGCGCGTGGGCGTTTTCCCAGCGCCAATCCCAGAGCGCGTGCTGCTCCGGCGAAATGTCGGCCTGCTTCGCCGCCTGGTGGCCCATGCGGTAATACTTCAGCGCGCCCTCGTAATCGCCCGACTCCAGCAGCAAACGCCCGAGTTCGTTGCTGATGTCGGCGGAGCCGGCGTAGTCCTTCTTCGCCATGTCCTCGTCGATCAGCGGCTTCTCCGCCGCTTCGGCGCCCTTGGCATTGCGCTCGAAGAAGTAGGAGACGGCAAGCGAACGTCGCGCCGACGCCTTCTGCCGGTCGTTCGAGGCCGTGTTGATCGCCTCCTGCAGGTGCTTGCGCGCTTCGGCGTACTTGCCTTCGAGGTCGAGGATGGTACCCCCGACCAGGTGCGCCTCCGACAGCTTGGGATCAGCCTTCATGGCTTTTTCGGCAATCGCCCACGCCTCGTCGAGTTTGTCCAGCGAGATCAGCCGCCGCGCCTGCTGCGCCATGCCCGCCGGACTATTGGGATCGACCTGCGGCGCCCGCTCCTGCGGCGCCTGCGCCATTACGGCTATCGCCCCGACCAACAACGCTGCCAGAAAAATCCGTGTCGTTTTCATGGTCGGAGAGTATACGACACCAAGTCGTGAGTCTTGAGGCATGAGGCACAAGGAACGAGGCACAAGGCACGAGGCACAAGGCACAAGGCACAAGGAACGAGGCATAAGGCACGAGGCACGAGGCTGAAGCCTCACGACCCGCCTTGACATCTCCTTGAGCGCGCTGAACACTGTTGTTAGCGCTTTTGGGGCGCATCCGTCCGCAGGAAAGGGCAGTGCCCACCCACTCCGTAGCAACATCGAACGCTACGAACCTTCTTTCAGCCTGACTATTGCGGACTCCCGGCTAGCCATGAAAGGAGATTCGTATGTTTCCCAATCCGCAGGACGCGCTTCCCCTTCCGCAACGCCCTAACCTCGAACAATATCGAAAGCTCGCGAAAGATTTGCTGCGAGCTGCGAAATCCGGGCGGGACTCCGTCCACGATTGGGCGAAACGCTGGATCCATGTGCTGGTCCGACAATCCGGGATTGTCCTGACTCCCAACGTCCCGGTCCGCATTGAACGGTGGACCAGCCAAGTCGGCGAATACGCAACCAGGGAATTAGTCGACAAGAACGGTGCGAATCTCGCCAAGGCGCAGTTCATCATCGCCAGGTGCCAGGGATTCGTGAGCTGGCCGAAGTTGGTAAAACACATTAATGGCGCGGCGAAGAAGAGCTCACCTGAATCGCAGTTTGAGGCCGCGGCCGATGCGATTGTCTCGGGTGACCACGTAACGCTTCGGCGCTTGCTGCGCGTGAATCCCAAGCTCGTCCGCCAGCGCTCCACCCGGGAACATAAGGCCACCCTGCTCCACTACGTTTCGGCGAACGGCGTCGAAGGCTATCGGCAGAAGACTCCGAAGAACATCGTCGTCATCACAAAGCTCCTGTTGAACGCCGGCGCCGATGTGGACGCCGAATGCGACGTGTACGGCGGCGGCGCGACAGCGTTGGGACTGGCCGCCACAAGTTGTCATCCTGAAGCTGCCGGCGTGCAAGGGCCGCTCATGCAGATCCTGCTGGACCACGGCGCAACGCTTGACCAGCCGGGCGTGGCTGGAAATAAGCATTCCGCGGTAATCGGCTGCCTTGCGAACGGCCGCGGCAGAGCCGCCGAATACCTCGCCGAACATGGCGCAGAGCTCGACATGGAATGCGCCGCGGGCACCGGACGGCTGGACGTGGTGAAGTCCTTCTACAACGAGGATGGCACGCTAAAATCCACCGCGACCGAGCAGCAGGTCCGCGACGGCTTCATGTGGGCCTGCCAGTTCGGCCGCGATGAAATCGTCTCCTTTTTCCTTGAGCATGGAGTTCCTGCGAGCACTATCGGAGTGCGCCGCAAAATTCCCGGGCTGCACTGGGCTGCGTATGGCGGACACGCCAAGCTGGTTCGCTTGCTCCTCGAGCGCGGCGCCCTGGTGAATGCAGTCGAGCCGGAGTTCGATGGAACGCCGCTGGGATGGGCGCTCTATGGCTGGGGCGAGGGGCATCCAGGTGGCGATTATTACGGTGTTGCTGCGCAGCTTGTACGCGCGGGCGCTGCCGTCAAAGACAAATGGCTGAACGAAGAAGGCGAGTATGCCGAAATGGCGAGAAGGATCAAATCCGATGCGCGCATGCTCGCCGCGCTGCGAGGCGAGCAGACCAACTAGTGCACAGCGTCGGCTGACTGGCCGCTTGACAACTCACCCCCCCGCTTGGACACTAAGCCCAGAGCGCACTGGGGCGCCTCCTGTCCGCGGCAAGGGAGAATCTCCCACCCATCTACGAAGGACCGACAGCTGGACCTTCATTCCGGCCTGCATTCAGCGGACTTCAGGCGAAAACGGAAAGAAGGTTTCGCATGACGCGTCACATCACGCCCCAGACCACCCTCGAAAATCTGAAAAAAGAAGCCAAGCGCTGGCTGAAAAACAGCCGTGAAGGCGATCGCGAAGCTCGCGAACGTTTGCGTGCAGCACATCCGAAGGCTGCGGCCAATCCCGTTTTGCGCGACGTGCAGCACGCGCTCGCCCGTGAGTACGGATTCTCCGGTTGGACCGAGTTGAAGAATGCACTTGCGGACCGAGCGGCGGAGGCTCGCGTTGCCCACCACGAAGCACTCGCCCAGGACATGGTCTCCGCGTTCGCGACAGGCGACGAAGAGTCTGTCTCGCGCCTGCGAAAGCACTACAACATGGCGTTCACCTGGGGCGATCTACGCGCTTCTGTTTGGAGCGTGATGTACAAGGTGCGCCAGGCCAAGGGCGCGCCGGGGGCGTTTCAACTACCCGAGGCGCAGGAACTGATGGCGCGCCGCGCGGGTTTCCCCAACTGGACCGCGTACATGGTTGCCATCGCAAAGGGCGCTCCGCCGCCCGGCCCGCCGTATGTGATCAGCCGCAAAGAAAACAAGCTGCGTCCGCGCCGGCAATTTGAGGCGCAGGATTGGGAGGTCGTGCTGGATGCGATGCGCCAGGGCAAGACAGCCTCGCTCGATGCCGGCGGTCAGATGACGGACGCGGCGCTCGCGCAGGTTGCGCGCATGGAGCACGTCAGGCGTCTGAACCTCAACGGCTCGCGCCAATTAACCGACGAAGGCCTGCAAGCGCTCGCGCGCATGCCGCAGTTGGAGAAGCTCGATGTAACCGGCACCAACATCGGCGACCGCGGCTGGAGGTCCTGCGGCAACTGCCAAACCTGCGCAAGTTCGTCATGAATTGGCAGAAGGGAAGTACCGACGCCGGCGCGGCCAACCTGCGTTTCTGTGACAAATTGGAACAGGTGGACCTGATGGGTTCGCCGCTGGGCGATGGCGTCGTGGAAGCGCTGCGAGGTAAGCCGAATCTTCATCACTTCAGCAGCGGAACGCAGGTGACGGATGCCGGACTAGCGATGCTCGCTGACTTTCCGCGCTTCCGCCGCTGGGACGGTGGGGAGTGTCATTACGACCTCATGACCCACGGCGAAGAACCTACCTACTTGCTCATCGATGGGCCGTTCACCGACGACGGCCTCGAGACGGTCGCGAAGCTGGACGGTGTTTCCGGACTGAACCTTTTCTGGAATGTCGAAAAAGTTACGAGCCGCGGCATCGGCGCGCTGGCGGCAATGCGCAACCTTCGACATTTCCGCTGCGACGGAAAACTCGCCGGCGATGCAGCCCTGGCGCATATCGCGCGCATGCCGCTCCTGCGCATGCTGGTGATCCAGGGCACGGTCGCGACGGACAAAGGATTCGCTGCGCTCAGTAAATCGCGATCTCTCGAATACCTGTGGGGGCGCGAGTGCCCCAACCTGACGGGAAGCGGATTCGTGGCTTTATCAGAGATGGCGTCGCTACGCGGCCTGGGCGTGAGTTGCAAGCGCGTGGACGACGGCGCGCTCGCCTCTCTGCCCAACTTTCCCGCCCTCGCGGAGTTCATGCCGATGGATGTTCCCGACGACGGTTTCCGGCACGTCGGCAGGTGCGCGCGCCTGGAGAGATTGTCGTGTATGTACTGTCGCGAAACTGGCGACCGCGCAACCGAGCACATTGCCGGGCTGCGGCTGACCACGTATTACGCGGGCCTGACGCAGATCACCGACCGCAGCCTGGAAATCCTCGGCGGCATGAATTCGCTGGAGGTGGTGGAACTGTTCGAGACCAAGGCCGTCACCGATGCCGGCCTGGCACATCTGGCAAAGCTGCCGAACCTGCGGCGCATTGAATTGAGCGGGCTGCCGAATGTCACCTGGGAGGGCACGAAGACGTTTGCGTCGTCGGTACAGGTGAACTGGGACGTTTGAAAAGTTATTCCGCTTTCAGCGGAGGATCGCCCTTGCGGGCGGCCTTGCGGTCGGCCGACGGGCTGCTGTCGGAGGAGTCCTTGTCGGCGAGCTTCAGTCCGCTCAGCCCATTTACGTACCGGGCGACGCCGCGATACAGGGATTCGGCGATCTTCTGCCGGTAGGCTGCGGTCTTCAGTTTCTTCGCGTCCGTGGGATTGGAGACGAAGGAAATTTCCGCGAGGATCGAAGGCATGTTGGCCCCGATCAGCACGATGAATGGCGCCTTCTTCACGCCGCGGTTATGCACCTTCAGCGCCTGGGACATCGAATCCTGCACATCGGCAGCGAATTCCCGCGATTCCTCTACCTTTTCCTTAAGCGCGATCTGCTTCACCAGGTCCTGCAACTCGTGAATCGACTGATCGGAGACCGCGTTTTCACGCGCCGCCACCTCGAGCGCGTCCGCCGAGGTGGTGAAGTTCAGGTAATAGGTTTCGACGCCGCGCGCTCTCGAATCACGGCTCGAATTGGCGTGAACGGAAATGAAAAGATCGGCTTTGTCGCGGTTGGCGATTGCGGTGCGCTCCTGCAGCGGAATGAAGGTATCGTCATCGCGCGTGTACACGACGTCGGCGCCCAGGCGGTTCTCGAGCAACTTGCCCAGCCGTAACGCCACGTCGAGCACCAGGTCCTTTTCCAGCAATCCATTCGGGCCGATGGTGCCGGTGTCGTGGCCGCCGTGTCCGGCATCGACCACGATGCGCCCTATCTTCAGCCCGAGTGCGCGTATGAGAGAACGATCGCCATCGGCGGTCGGCTTCGCCTCGCGCGCGTCGGCCATTTCGTTGTTGGTCCTGGCCGTGCTTCGCTTGGTGCGCTTGCTGGAAGTCTCGGGCCGCTCGCTGCGCGCCGGCTTCGTGACCGACACGGATTCGACTCTCGGTTTCAATTCGGGCAGGCGCGCTGGAACCTCCGCCGCGCTCTCCAGGGGCACATCCATCTTCGGCTTGGGCGTAGCCGCGACAGGAACGGCGGCTGGCGCGGGCTGGGGTTGCGGTGGCTTCTCAACGGAAGCCGTTTCGGTCGCGCGTGCTGGCGCGTCCTCCGGCTTCTTGCCATGGATGTCGATGATCAGCCGCATCGGATTCGGCATGAGGAACGCCGAATAATCGCAATCATGATCGACTTCCAGCACGACGCGGGTTTCTCCGGGCTGATATTGCGCCACGCGGATCTTGTGAATGTAGCCGTCGTCGCCGGCGATGGTCTTGTTTACCAGCGCCGAGGCGAGCCGGGAATTGTGCAGGTCGAAGTAAATGCGGTCGGGATGATCGATGCGGTCGGAGTCGAATTTCAAGTCGCCGGCCAATTCGACCGCCACGCGGGTGGAATGTGTCGTGGACCAGTAACGAATTCCGGACACCAGCACGGGCGGGCCGCTGGGTGCGGGCGCAGGTTTGGCCGCGATGTCCGCGTCGGAATCGTCGGTGCTCTTCGCGGCCGCGGGCTTCGCCTTCGGCTGCTCCTCGGGCGCGGGTTCGGCGCGCTTGCTGCTCGCGACCGATTCGCGCTCGGGCTTGGCTTTCGCTTCCTTGGGCGCTTTCGCCGCCTGCTTGGGCTCGTCGAGGTCCTTTAGCGCCGCGCGCGCCTCCTGCGCACGGTCGCTGTGAGGATAGTGCTTGAGAAAATCCTCAAACGTAGCGCGGGCTTGGGCCGTGTCGTTCAGGTCGTCGCGATAAATCTCGGCGATGGTGAAGAGCGCATCGGCACGGTACTTGCTCCCGGGATACTCGCGGCGGAGGAATTCGTACTGCCCGATCGCCGATTTCGCGGCCTTGTCATCGTCGAAATGGGCCGCCATGTCATCAAAAAGCTCGGCGACGGCGACGATGGCATCGTCCGCCTTCTGCGACGTGGGCGCGAGGTAATACACCTTGCGATAGGCGTCGATGACGCGGGTGTATTCGCGGCGGGTACGTTGATTGTCGGGACGGCGAGTGAGCGCGTCGCGCAGGCGTTCGGCCTCGGCAAAATCGGCGAGAGCTATTTTTTTCTTTTCGACGACCGAACGTTTCTTGGCCGCGGCAGGCATGGCGACAAGCAATGCCGCCAGCGCAAGGACCAGGAGCCGGGTTCGCGACGAGGTCTTCACAAAAAACCAGGTACCTACAGGTACCAAGTATCACTCCGCCGAAGCCGCCGCACTATTGTCAGACGGAGCACCCGGGGGGATTTCATTGCGGAATTTGCGAATCGGTAATTGCGGAATTTGGAGGGCGCTCGACCTCTCTTGTCAATTACGCGATTCCGCAATTCCTCAATTCCGCAATTACTCCGTGTTCGTAATCTCGATCTCGCCCCGCTTATTCCGGAACATTTTGACCGGCGCGCTCGACGGCCCGACCACCCTGGCGCCCGGCGTGGTCCCGGCACGTTCTGTGATGCGCTTCACGTATTCCCGAGTTTCCGGATAGGGCGGAACGCCATTGTTGCGCGTCACCGCGCCCTCGCCCGCGTTATAAGCCGCCAGGCTCAGCTCGACGTTCCCATTGAAGTCATCGAGCAGGTGCTTCAGATGACGAACCCCGGCTTCCACGTTTTGTTGCGGGTCAAAAGGGTCCGTAACGCCCAACTGGCGCGCGGTTCCGGGCATAAGCTGCATCAGGCCCATGGCGCCCTTATTGGAAACGGCGCTGGGATTGAAATTCGATTCCTGCTTGACGATGGCGCGGACCAGGTTCGCGTCAACACTGTGCTTGGCGGCCGCGGTATCGATGGCCGAATCGATTTCTTGGCTGCTGACACGATGTCCGCGGGAGAGCGATGTGTAATTCGGGTCCCTGGAGGTCGACGTTCCGCGCGGGCGGCTGCTGACGTAGCTTGCGACCTCGGCGGCGGCATTGCGGGCGCTGGCCAGCATGCCGGCAGTCGGGGGCGGCACGCGCTTCCAGGCGTGCTCGGCATTGCTCCAGTAAACCAGCACGCTATAGCGGTGCGGCATTGCGCTCGCCGGCGATTCGGCGTTGACGTAAACCGTCCGGCCATTCTGCTGGACGGCGACGATGCCGGAGTTGGCCCGGGCGCCACCGTCGCCGGCAAACACCGGGAGAGCGAGCGCGCACACGGCCGCGAAGACGACGATCGGCTGGCGTAGGTCCCTCAAAGTGGCGCGATTATGACACCGGGGCACCGGGGAAGCAACGGGAGTTTCCCTTAGTTTCACCCCTGGAGGTCAGGGTCTAAAAGGCAGGTTTTTCGCAGAGCAGGAGGATATTCCGCGCATTGTGGAATTCTTCTGTTGCATCACAGTGTACTTTGTATTACAAAGTCAACTGTAAAGGAGGTGCCATGACCCGACGTCTCGGCGCCATCATCTTCATCTATGGTTGCACCGCTCTGGCCTGGATGGTCCTGGCCGGCACCATCACCAGCCGGACGTACTCGTCCGACGATGCATCTCGAAAGAAGGTTGCGGCCAGTTGGGGAGCGCCGCAGGTGCAAAAACCGCCCGTCGCCTGGCTTCAGCAGGCGGAGCCCGATCCCGCCAACCCGCCACGCCTCTCCACCAGTACGGTGAACGCACCGGTGGATGGCAGCCGCATCGACGTCGATCTCGCCCTCGACCAGCGTCAAAAGGGGCTGCTTTGGTACCGCACCTACGCGGTCACATTCACTGGAGACTACGCATTCCGCAATCCCACCGATCAGCCGCAGACGATCACGTTCTCGCTGCCGCTGCCTTCCGAACAGGCGATCTACGACGATCTCCAGGCACAGGTGGATGGCTCACCGGCGCCGGTAAGCGATAGCGACGGGGCCATCCGCGCGGCGGCCCTGGTCCCTGCCCACCAACTCGTGCACGTTCGCTTCGGCTACCGCTCGCACGGTCTCGACTCGTGGAAATACGATTTCGGCGACGGAGTGGCGCACGTTCGCGACTTCAACC
>JBOGLI010000031.1:0-3964 GCA_050746165.1 Terriglobales bacterium
TTTCAGGTGCTCTCATGTCTGTGACTATCAAGTTCGGGACCTCGGGTTGGCGCGCGATCATGGCCGAGGAGTTCACCTTTCACAACGTCCGCCGCGCGGTGACCGGAATCGCCCGCCATGTAGCCTCCGTAAAACCCGAGGGCGCCAGCATTCTTGTCGGCCGCGATCCGCGGTTCCTCGGCGAAACCTTCGTGAATATGGCCGCCGAAATTCTCGCCGCGCACGGAATCGTCGCCCGCGTGATCCCCGACCCCGCGCCCACGCCCGCGATTTCCTGGGCTGTGATGCGTGCCAACGCCGATGGCGCCATCAACTTTACCGCTTCGCACAATCCGCCGGAATACAACGGGATTAAATTCTCCACCGCCGACGGCGCGCCTGCTTTGCCGCAAACCACGGGCGCGATCGAGGCGGAGATCGCGAAAATCGGCGACACGGTTCCGCAAGGCACGGCCGAGCATCGCGAAACCGTCCCGCTCGACGTTCGCACCGATTACCTGGGACGCCTGCAAGAGGTCCTCGATCTCGACGCCATCCGCAAGTCCGGAATTCATGTCGCCTACGATCCGCTGTGGGGCGCCGGGCGCGGCTATCCCGACAGCCTGCTCCGCGAACACGGCATTGAAGTCACTACCGTGCATGACGTCCGCGACGTGCTTTTCGGAAACCACGCCCCCGAGCCTGACGACCACCTGCTCGGCGACCTGAAAAAGGCGATGCGCGACAGCGGCGCCGTCATCGGCATCTCCACCGACGGGGATGCCGACCGTTTCGGCATCGTTGATCGCGGTGGGACTTTTATTCAGCCCAATTACGTGATCGCGCTGCTGTTCGATTACCTGGTGGAGACGCGCGGCTGGCGCAATGGCGTCTGCAAATCAGTGGCTACGACAAATCTAGTGAACGCGCTCGCCGAACACCATCACGTGCCGCTGCATGAGACGCCAGTCGGGTTCAAGTACATCGGCGAACTTATCATCAAGGACCAAATCGCAATCGGGGGCGAAGAAAGCGCCGGGCTCAGCATCCGGCATCACGTTCCGGAGAAGGATGGAATTCTCGCCTGCCTCTTGATGTGCGAGATGGTGGCGCGCCGCGGAGCGCCGATCGGCGAACAATTGCTCGCGCTATTTGCCAAAGTTGGTTCCTTTTACCCGCGGCGCGAGAACTTCCGCTTGACCCCCGAGGTGAAAGAGAAGTTCACTACAAAGTTGGCGAATGATCCGCGCGATCTGGGCGGCCGACGTGTCTCCCAGGTGGTGCGTACCGACGGGCTGAAACTGCTCTTCGACGACGGCTCATGGGTCTGTTACCGGCTCTCGGGGACCGAACCGGTGGTGCGGCTGTATTCGGAGGCGCGGTAGGTCGAGGACGTGGACCGGCTTAGCGCGGCGGCGAAGCAGTGGATTTTTGAATGAACCGTGTTTGGTGTCTCGTGTTTCGGCGGACGCTGCGATCGGCTCACGTCAGATCTTGGAAATTCGACGATAGTTCCGGAACACGAAACACGAAACGCGGAACACGAAAGGGCGAGTACGCAACAAGTTAACGACCATCGACGGGCGCCCGATCTTCCCGAGCCACTGCTGCGCCTTGTTGCCTGGGTGACGCGCTGGGTAGAGAATCTCTACCGCGTCCGCCGCAAAATCGCGACCGGAGCGGTATTGTGTGTTGCGGCGCTCGTCGCGTATCACGCCATCTTCGGCGAAAACGGCATGGTGGTGTATGAAAAGAAGCGCGCCGAATTGAAAACCGTGAATGCCGAAGTCGAGAAATATCAGCAGGAAAACCAGAAGCTCACAGAGCAGATCAAGGCGTTGAAGACCGACCCGAAAGCCATCGAGAAGGAAGCGCGCGAGCAGTTGCGTTACGCGCGACCGGGCGAAGTCATCTACCTGCTGCCCGGCCAGAAACGTCCCGACACTCCAGCGGCGAACGCGACTGCCGAAAAGTAGGCAGACTACTCGCCACGCATCTCCAGGAATTTTTCAACTTCCAGGGCCGCCATGCAGCCGGTGCCGGCGGCTGTGATCGCCTGCCGGTAGCGGCGGTCAGCAACATCCCCGCAGGCGTACACGCCTGGAACTCCGGTATGAACGTAATCGCGGACGAGCAGGTAGCCGTCGTCGTCAGTCTCGAGTTGCTGATCGAGAAAGCTGGTGTTCGGAATGTGGCCGATGCCGAGGAACATGGCGTTGACGGGGAAGTCCCAGCTTTTGCCGGTGTTCACGTCGCGCAGGCGCAGGCCCGTGACCTCTTTCTTGCTGACATCGAAAACGTCGTCGACAACGGTGTCGGCGAGGATCTCGATCTTCGGATGGTTCAGCACCCGGTCCATCATGATCTTTGAAGCGCGGAACATGCTGCGGCGATGGATGAGCGTCACCTTGGTCGCGAAACGCGTCAGAAACAGCGCTTCTTCCATCGCCGAGTCGCCGCCGCCGATGACGGCGATTTCTTTGCCGGAGAAGAAAAATCCGTCGCAGGTGGCACACGAGGAAACGCCATGCCCGATCAGCGCCTGCTCGTTGTCGAGGCCGAGCCAGCGGGCCGAGGCGCCGCTGGCGATGATCAGCGTCTCCGTGCGGATTTCGCCCCTGCTCGTTCGAAGCAAGAGGGGCGCCGATTTCAGCTCGCAGCCGATCACGTCGGCGGTCAGGAAGTCGGTGCCGAAGTGCTCCGCCTGCTTGCGCATGTTATCGATCAGCTCGGGTCCCTGGATGCCTTCCGGCCAGCCGGGAAAGTTCTCGACTAGGGTAGTCAGCGATAACTGGCCACCAGGTTCGTGACCCTGGATGACGAGCGGCTTGAGGTTGGCGCGCGCCGAATAGATCGCGGCAGTCAGCCCCGCGCATCCGGAGCCGATGATGACGGTCTTGCGAATGTTGTCGGACATGAGAGTTGATTAGATTGCTGGTGAATCAAAAAGTATCGGCTGCTGAATACGAGTAATAAGTAATAAGTACTGAGTAATGAGTAATGAGGTCCCGTGTCTCATGCGCCTTGCCCCTTGTCCCTTGCGCCTTGTCCCTATCTTTTCCCCATCGGACGTACTTTCGGCGGGCGATAGCCCGGCCCGACGCCGAGTTCCAAGCTTCTTACCTCGGAAGGCACGATCTCTCTCGCGCCGGTCGCCATTCGGTAATCCCGCATTAATTGCGATGCCGACGCGAATAGCGGTTCCATGGCCGACTGGTCGGCATTCGGACAGCGCTCCAGCACCAGGTGCGGCTTGCCGATGCGCTCCAGGCTGATGCGACTGGCCGGAGTATTCGACGACAGCAGCGACGCCGGTTCGACCGGCGCGGTTACGGTGTCTTCCAGCGCGATCTGGGCCACGCCCTTCGTCTCCTTCGAAAAAAAGACCACGGTTTCGCGGCTGACCTCTTTCTCGCGGCTATAGACGTATTGCGCGGCCGTGAACGGACTCTCCAACATGTCGCGCCGCACCCGCACCCAATTACTCGCTGCCTGGTCGACGGTCGTATGGCCGCGCGCGATTTCGAAATCCGCTGCGAAGCGCGGCTGACGCGGAACGCGCGCCAATGCCGACGCGATCTCCTTTTGCTCGGCCGCCGATGGGGAACAGACATTCAGGACCGTCAGTTTGACGGGCGGACCTTTTTCCTGGGCGGCTACCGTGGTCGCGAACAAAAGCGTGATGAGGATAGCTCTGCGCATGAACCGAGAATTGTAAATGACTGAGGGAGTATCTCAGTATTTCAGTATGTCAGTACGTCACCGACATACTGAGTTCACGAAAACTGAAATACTGACAAACTGAAATACCGGCGCCAAACTTCGCCCGCCACCTCATTACAATATCCCCATGGCCAACCTCGTACTTGTCTACGGACTGCGTTTGTTGCCGGCCGACGAGATTGTCTCGGTCGGCGAAGCGCCGGTGCAACTCAAGAACGGCAACCAGGCGCGGGTCACCATGCACGTTCTCGAAGGCAGCAAG
>JBOGLI010000032.1:0-4622 GCA_050746165.1 Terriglobales bacterium
CGCCAATACCGCTAAAAGAAATGCCACGCGCAAGCCATTTTTGCTACCTCCGCTCTCCACTTTAGATAGGGTCGTACACCCCGCGGTTCCAGGAAATCTGCCGCGATGCATCTGCGGCGCGCGAATAGGATGGGCGATGGAGAAGCGCAAAATGCGGTATTCTAAAGGAGCGCGCCCGTAGCTCAGCTGGATAGAGCGAATGCCTCCGGAGCATTAGGTCGGGAGTTCGAATCTCTCCGGGCGCGCCAGTAACCCTGTCGAGTTCAGGCAAATTCCGCGCCCCTAGCTCAACTGGATAGAGCATCAGACTTCGGATCTGAGGGTTGGGGGTTCGAGTCCCTCGGGGCGCGCCAGAAACAATTTCCCGGTTCCATTGATTTAGGCTGAATTCCGCCGGTCCGCATGCCGGCGATTCCGATGCGCAAGTGTTTCCTCATCGCTGCGCTGTGTCTCGTTCCAGCATTCACGTTTGGGCAGACTGCGTGCGACGTCTCCTCGTTCGATAAGGCCATCAAGTCAGCCCACGAACATGGAGTCGTCACACTGGCGGCGTGCCGCGATACGAGTTGGACTGCGCCCTCCGCCCCATTTTGTAAGTCCATCACCATCCAGGGCGCCGGCGTGGGGCAGACGAACCTGGTGGACGAGATCCCAAAGTCGAACTCGAATATGATCTCAACCACAACCGGCTGCACGGGGAAAACAATCCGGATCAGCGGCATCACCTTCAGGAACAACTCGCCCGCCTCCAGCCAGCGGATGATTTCGTTTTCGCGCTGTTTCGGCTGCACGGTCCGCATCGACCACAATGGTTTCATCGGCAATTCGCTGAATGCGCGCATCGCTTACCTGAATCAGACCGGGCTGGTGGACCACAACACCATCCAGGACATGGGGATGCTGGTCGATTACGTTGTCGCCGGCGAGGGACGAAACGATCTCGGCAATTACTCGTGGACACAACCGATCAGTTTCGGCACGCCGAACGCCGTCTATGTCGAGGACAACATCATCAAGTGGAGCAATCACCAGGACCAGTTCGACGCCGAAGACGGCGCGCGTGTCGAGTACCGCTACAACACGTTCGTATCCGAAGCTGGCGCGAGGACCGCAACCGGCATGGCAGGATTCTTCGATCACGGCTACGACTCGATCCCGCGCAGCGCCTTCGAGATCGACGGCCATGACAATGTCATCGACTCAACCGAGGTAAAGAGCGACCGGTGCATCCAGTTCCGCGGCGGGCACGGTTTCATCTACAACAACATCTGCAAGGGAACGGTCTGGACCACTGCCGCATTTGCGCTGACCAACTACCGCTCCATGGCGCTGAATCTCGGTACCGCCGGAAATGATAAGGGAAACATCTGCGGCGATCATGGCGCGCCGGATGCGCGCGGCTACCCGTGCCAGGACCAGGTAGGCCGCGGCACCGATTCGGGGTTGGGCACTCCGCAAAAGTTGACTCCCGTGTACGCCTGGAATAACTGTGCGACGGCGCTCGGCTGCGATGCCGCCCACGCAATCGTCCCGGCCGTGGTGACCGCAGGCTATGGCAAGCTGACGCTTACCTCCGTGAACGACAAAGGTGTTTATACCTATAGGGGAAAACGGAAGAACGACGCCCTCGCGCGACGTCCGCTCACCGTCGAGGGATTCGAGAACGCAGCGAATAACGGAACGTTCACCATCAACGGCAATACCGACACGTCGATTTCTACAACCAACACCAACAGCGTTGCGGAGACTTCACCCTCAGCGACCGGCACGAGTGCGAACTCGCTTGCGGCCGATATCCAGCCCGACCGCGATTACTACTCCCAGGCGGACAGGTTGGACGGTTCGTCGGGAGTCGGGCAAGGCCCGTTGAGCGAGCGTCCGGCGAAATGCACGGCCGGTGTCGGCTATTGGGTAAATCAAGGCGATCGAGCGAATACGCTTTTCCGGTGTTCTGCAACCGACACATGGGACAAGGGCATTGCGGATTACGCCTATCCTTTCCCAGGTAACAATGGACCGTGGCTGGTTGCCGACGTCATTACACATGATTTCGGCGCGCAACCGGTCGGTTCGCCGAGTGAATCGCTCCACGTGACCATCGCGAATGTTGGCGGCGTGGGCTATACCGTAACCGGCGTTACCAGTTCGAGCTCCCAATTCACTGTATCGAAAAATGAATGTGCGACGTTACCAATCGAGGCGAAGTGTGGGTTTGAGGTTATTTTTAGGCCCGCGCAGGAAGCAGCGCAGTCGGGGGCGGTCACCATCATCAGCAACGCGCCCGGCGCGCCGGTAGTGATATCGGTGACCGGCATGGGACAAAGCCGGAGCGGCCGTTGAAACTTGCGCCTACGCTCCCGCCGCTTCCACGCGGGCAGCGCATTCCTCGTCATCGTTTTTGACGCTGTTCACCCGCGTGCTGATCGGGTACTTCTTCATTGCCCCGGCGGCGAACGGCTTCAGCAGTTCGACAATCCCTTCCCGGTTCGTGAATCCCGGGTCCAGCCACAAATCGAACGATTCCGGCGGCAGGATGACCGGCATGCGGTAGTGGACGTCGCGCACCAGATCATTCGCCGACGTGGTCAGGATCGAACAAGTTTCGATGGTCTGCCCCTCGGGCGATTTCCAGCGGTCCCAGATTCCGGCGAAGGCAAAGATGCCTTCCTCGGCCGTGGTGAAGCAGTACGGCTGCTTGGCTTTGCCCAGCTTCTGCCACTCGTAAAATCCGTCGGCGGCGATCAGACAGCGGCGCGATTTCAATGCATCGCGATAGGCCGGCTTTTCGGCGACCGTCTCGCTGCGGGCGTTGATCATCTTGTAGCCGATCGCCGCCTCTTTTGCCCAGAACGGAATCAAGCCCCAGCGCATGAGCGACAGACGGCGCACGGGTTGCGCCGGGTCCTGCCGGACGGTGGCGACGTTCTGCCCGGGCGCGACGTTATAGCGCGGGTCCCAGTCGCCGTCGATCTCGGCGGCGAAGAACTTCTTCAGCGCCTCGCGCCCTTTTCCCAGACGAAATCGCCCACACATGGATCTATTTTACTGTGAATGAAGTTCGGTGGCCGATCGCCGTTAAGAATCAGTATTGAACCGAGAAGTCCGGCTCCAGGTGAGGCTTTGTGGGCGCGGGATTCGGCGGGGCAAGCGCATCGTACTTGGCGCGCTGCTCGGCCGTTAGCACCGCCCGCACCTGTTGCACGGTGGCATCCCGTAGCGCGTCGATTTTCTGGTCCCGTGCCGGGCCGGTTATCGACGCGTCGCTCCAGAGATTTTTCGCTTTCGCGTCCTGTTCGACAAAAAGCGCGAGCACCCTGGATTTCTGCTCGCTGGAGAGATCCAGTAATTCCGCCAGGTTTTTCGCGCGCGTCTCGGGTGTCGGGTAGGAGATCCGGACGTGCCGGTAATCGTGGGGCGCATGCAGCGGCGGATTCGGCGGATGAATCGGAAGAACTGTGACGACGTGCTGCGGCTGTGCATGAGCAGGGCTGGCAAGCATTGCCGTCGCGGCAATGAATACAAGCGTCCTGCCCATGCCAACCTCCGATTCGCTTAGTACGGCTTCTCCATGACGCCGGTGAGTACGCGGTTGCTGTCGAGTTCCAGGATGAGCGCGTGCTTGGAATCGACAACGTAGTACACGAATGTTCCGGTGCTGAGAGTACCCGAAGTCGTCGTCCAGGTTCCCGACTTCCGACCCGCCGGGGTCGAAGCGACGTACGTGCCGCTCAACGTCGCGCCGCGGGCAATCGTGCCTGCGTCGTTCACGTCAAGCGTGCCGCTGATGGCGCTACCGCCATTCGGGGCAAGAAGTCCGGTCACGTCCATCTCGCCGGGGGTGTTCACAAGTTCGACGCCGGCCAGCAACGTCGAATACGTGCCTTGGAAGGTGCTGGCGGTGTCGGCATTGGCAGCGCGGAAATACGCGCGACCCAAGGTCGTCTGCACACCATCGATCTCCAGCACATCGGCAATGCCGCTTGCCTGCGGATAGAGAACAAATTTGCGGGGTTGTCCGCCTATCGTTACTGTCGCCTCGGTACGGCCTGTGGCTGTATCAGTGACGGCGTAAGTGCCAGTCATTGACAACTGGGGTTGGGGGTTTCCGTTCGAATTGATGTCGGCAGACGCATTCGACAGTGCGCCCGCTCCATCCGCGGTGAACACCGCACCCAACGCCAGCTTGCCTTGCGTATTCCATCCGCTGGCGACCATGGCGTAATTGCCGGCATACGATGCTACTGAGAACGGCGCCGCACCGCCCTGCTGTACCAATTCACCGCGCACGACATTTGCGGCGTCGAGATCAACGACCAGCGCCCTCGTGCCGTTCACCAGGTAGTAGGCCAGGTTCTGCGTGCCATTCGAGGTCACAGTCATCGTGCCGCGCCCGGTGGTCGCGTCGGGAGCGCTATACGTTCCCAATACTCCCAGCGCCGTCGAAACCGTTCCGCCATTGCTGATGTCCATCTTGCCGCCATTGATCGTACCGGCGCCGCTAGTGGTAATCACGCCCGCGTACG
The DNA here is from genome assembly GCA_050746165.1 of Terriglobales bacterium. Lineage (GTDB taxonomy): Bacteria > Acidobacteriota > Terriglobia > Terriglobales > Acidobacteriaceae > DAISJI01. Next base: position 4,524 of record JBOGLI010000032.1, read on the forward strand.
CAGCCGTACCCGTCTGTCCCGCAGGTGAGGCCATGTCGAGTGCATAGTTGCCGGTCACCTTGGCAATCGCGAACTGGGTCGGGTCTTGCAGGTACAGAA
>JBOGLI010000033.1:0-3535 GCA_050746165.1 Terriglobales bacterium
ACAATACGGTGGTTGGTACGGAAAAGTCGGAGGCTGGGCGCGTCGACGCTCTCAGCGCGCCACTCACGTCGTTTTCGAGTGACCCTATTCGACTTGCCTTCGGTCTTGGCGTAGGCAACGCGTCGACTTCGCCGCTAGGGCCGCAATTCACCGGCAGATATGCGCGCACCTACGGAATTTTCGCGACTGAAACCAGTGCCGCGACATTTCTCGTTGAGACCGGTGTGTTTGGTTTGGCTCTGATTCTGCTGCTACATTACCTGGTTCTTCAGGATGCCATGTTCGTCGTGCGGCGGGATAACGGTCTCATGGGCGCTCTGGCGTGTGGTTGGGTGGGAGCCTGGTTGGTTATAACTCTTGGAAACTTTTATATTGCGGCGCATTTTCTTGATGCGGGCTCATACATACCTTGGTTTTTTTCCGGGCTGATGGCCGCCAAGCGTGAACGTCTATCTGCAGCATTTGCCGAGGAGTCGCCTCCCGTTGTCGAGCAGCAAGCCCCAGCCGCGCGAGCGCTGGGGTCTCAGCGAGCGAGGCAACAAGCGCAATGAAATTCGGGGTCAGGTACGATGTCTATTGTCTTGCGGCTCGATGATTATGATCTGGCCAGCTTCATGCTCGTTGCCGCGGAGTTTGGCCAAGACCACAACGGCTACGTCGTCACGCCGAATGTCGATCAGCTCATAAGGTATTGTGACGAGCAGACGTTCCGCGATCTATATGATGAGGCGGCATATACGCTGCTCGACAGCAGATTTTTGTCGCACCTCATCGGGCTTGTATCGGGGCGCCGCCCGCAAGTGTGTCCGGGTAGCGATTTGACCGCGGCGCTGCTGGCGGTCGTGACGGACCCGGACGATCCGTTGGTGTTGATCGGCGGCAGCGAAGCGCAGGTGGAACACCTTGGCCGGCAATTCGGTTTGCATTGCCTGCATCACCATAATCCAGATATGGGATTCATCAGCGATCCGGAGGCCGTAGAGCGGTGTCTGACGTACGTCGAATCCCATAGCCCTTTTCGATTTTGTTTCCTCGCGGTGGGTAGCCCGCAGCAGGAGATGCTGGCGCGGCGGCTCAAGGACCGAGGTATTGCGCGTGGGTTGACATTATGTGTGGGTGCCTCAATCAATTTTCTGACCGGTCTTGAGCGTCGTGCACCGCCGTGGATGCGGCGGTTAGGGTTCGAATGGTTGTTCCGTCTGTTGCAGAACCCCGGACGAATGGCGTGGCGGTATCTGATTCGCGGTCCGCGCATTTTCGCCTTGTTGCCTCGGATGCGGATTCAGCTCCGCGACGCACCGGTCGATACCGTCGACGGGCAGTCCATCAGGCAGTGCGGCGCTACCACTGCCGCATCTCGTCGCAACTCGCTACCGTGAAGTACCCCGCGAGGCGAGCAACCAGTGGGCGGTCCGCTTGATTCCCACATCCAGCGGCGTCCAATCCACCTTCAGGAGCGAATGCGATTTCGCGACGTTTAGCCGCAGCTCCTGGCGCCACAACCGCAGCAGGGACGGCGTGATCGGGGCCCCCACGTGCAATTTCTTCGAGCCAACGCGCTGCACGATGAGTTCCGCGATTTTCCGAGGGACAGCAAGAGCCTTCGCCTCGAGCGCGAGCCGACGCGCGGAGATTCTCCTGACCGGAACCGCACCCAATGCGACGGCGTACATCGTAAAGTAGTCGTTCCAGGTGGGAGGCGTCAGCATGCCCAGGTTGAATCGTTCACCCTCCATTGCCGGAATTCGTATCGCCTGAAGTATCGCTGCGACCAGGTCGTCGATGTAGATGAGATTGCAATAGCCGTCTCCCATGGCTCCGAGATCGCCAATCCGGCGCGCCAGCAGCCATCGCCCGATGCGCCCGCTCCACTGGGAACTGCCGGGTCCATAGACTATCCCCGGCCGAAAGATCACGACGCTGCGGTATCTGGCGGCCAGTTGTTCCGCTTCGATTTTCGCACTCCCGTACGGGCTCAGATCAGGCAGCAACGCAGCCGATTCGTCGACATCGCCGACCGCTGACCCATATACCGCGACGCTGCTCAGATGGATTATTCTTGGCTGGCTGGCTTGTTGCGCGGCTACTTCGAAGATCGCCTGAGCGCTGGTAACGATGGTTTTCACGCTCCCGGCAACGCAGTTGACTACCGCGTCGATGCCCTCAAGGGCTCGGGTGATCTGCGTCCTGTCGGTTGCATCGACCTGCTGCCTTTCGATGTGGGTCGAGGCAGTCGGGCCGATGAGCCGTCGGCCCGCTGCAACCGGGGTGGCCCAATCAGTGGTTGCCAGGGCTTCAACCACCCGCCTGCCAATGAATCCGTCGGCGCCGAGCACGAGAACGCGATTTTTCATGGACGTAATGCCGTTGCCAGGTGCGCCGCCGCCCTCAATGCCAGCGCGACCACGGTAAGCGTGGGATTCGCCTGGCTGGATGTGGGAAATACCGCCGATCCGGCGACTTGAAGGTTGTCAATGCCATGCACCATGCAATTGGCGTCTACGACGCTGCAGCGCGGATCCGTTCCCATGCGGGCGGTGCCGATGTGATGTCCGCCGTAGGCGCCGTAACGGATCATCTCGAGCTCGATGGCGGCGGGATCGTAGTCGAATCGTCCGATTCCGGAACTCCGGACGTCCTGGGCAAGCAGCGCCAGAGCGCGGCTGACCGTCGCGACGTCGCCCGCCGTGTAATGCCAGTCAATCAGCAGCTTCGGCATGCCGAGCGAATCCTCGTCGTTGGAGAGGCTGACGCGGCTTTGCGGGTTTGGCCATTGCTCGGCATGGAAATCGATACTGAAGAGATTTGCCCTCGGTTTGACGATAATCGAAGGGAATTTACGCTCGGCGAAAAGCCGATGGCGCGCCAGATGCGCAGCAAAGGCCGTGGCATCGAACGGCCGACGCAGCACATTGCGCAGGTGTTGCCACCAGATCCAGACTCCGGCGCGTTCGTCGCCTGTCAGCCGTTTGGCGTATTCGTAGGGTATTGCGACCTTCGCCAGGTAGAGCAGCGATAGCATCGCGTTTCGATGTTCGGGATTTGTGATGCGCGGATGATGCAACCGGGCGATGAAATTGCCGACAGCGTAACGGCGCTGAACCTCCGGTCTGAGCGCCAGTCGGCGGCGGCAGTAAACGCCCTCGTTCGAAATGTCGTAGCCGTGCCGAACAGCGCCAAGCGGCCGATCGACATTCAGCTCCCCGACCGTGCCGGCTATGTGGCACATATAGTAGCGGCCAACGACATCATGACTATTTCCGACGCCATGGGGATGTATGTCGCGGCTCGATAGCAGCAACCGCGCGACCTCCAGGCCGCCGGCCGCGAGCGCAAATTGCTGAGCCCGCACCTTGAATTGCTTGCCGCGCAGGGTCTTGACTATCAACGCATCAGTGTGCGTCCCGGCGGAATTGAGCTGTACCGCCGTCACATTCGCGTGCAGCAGCACGCGGACATTGGTGGCAGCGCGCAGTTTATGCACATAGCGCGCGCCAAAGTCAGTGGGGCAGCTGAAGCATTCCAGGGTATTGGT
>JBOGLI010000034.1:0-5740 GCA_050746165.1 Terriglobales bacterium
GCGATGATCTGCATGTTGGCGTCGTTCGGACGGTCCTTCAACACCGTCGCCATTGCCTGGACATCGAGCGTGCCGCGTCCCGTTTCGAGAACCACGAAGGAATCACCGATGCGAGCTTCGGTGACGCGCGGATCAATCGCCAGCGTGCGCTCGAAGTAGAAGCGGGCTTCTTCGAAGCGATGCAGCTTCAAGTTGCTCCACCCCATCATGAGCAGGACGTCGGTCGAGTTCGGCGCAATCGTGTAGGCGCGCTGGAACTGGTCGATCGCGCGGGGGAAGTTTCCCGCCTGATACTGCTTCACTCCCTCTTCATAGAACGGCCGGTACTGCGGTTTGAAGTGGAATTCCCAGAAACCGACCGCCACTAGAAACAGCAGCAGGCCCCAAACGACGCGATTTGTGAACCAGTATCTACGTCGCATCGGACACCGTACTCGGCTCACCGATGCCGGTGTGCACGACCTTCTCCCACTTCTTCAGGCCGAGGGTGTAATTCAGCACGCCTTGCGCACGGAAAATGCTGAGCATCTGGCGGTAACCAAAATTCTCCAGGATGGCGAACCCGATCAGCGTGAGCAGGTGATTGAGGCCGGGATAACGGCGAACCGTCGTCTCCTCGAGCAGCACCGAGCCGAGGGAGAGCAGTGTTCCGTAACCAACGGCAAGGGCGAGGATGAGAATGAACAGCGAGAGCGGCATGGCGCCGATCAGGAATGAAAACGGAACCAGGACGAGTCCGATGGCCTCGATGACGCACCCGAGCGCTTCGATGTAGGCGTGGAACGGCATGCTCAAGAAGCCGAGATTTCCAAAGCGATGATTGAAAATCATGCCGTTGTGCTTCATCACCGTCTGGATCAGTCCCAACTGCCAACGCCGGCGCTGGCGCGCAAACATCGAGATGCTGCGCGGACACTCGGTCCAGCAGATTGGGTCGGTGGTGAACACCATGCGGTAGTCCCACTTTTTCTTGCGGAAATGCTCGTGCAGGGTGGCGACGAGGTCGATGTCTTCGGTGACCGTGTCGGTGCTAAGCCCGCCCACGTCGATCACGCTCTGTTTGTGCAACAGGCAAAAGGCGCCCGACGTGATGAAGGTAGCGTTGAGAAAGCCCCAGCCGGGCCGTCCGAAGAGGAAGGTGCGGATGTACTCGATCACCTGGCAGCGTTCGAGCCAGGAATGGGGCAGATCGATTTCGGTGATGCGGCCGTCATCCACTTTGCAGCCGTTGGCAATACGAACGACGCCGCCGGTGACGACCGTGTTCTTCGGCGAAGCCACAACCGGCGCCATAAGGCGAAGCAGAGCGTCGCCTTCAATGACGCAATCCGCGTCGACGGTGCAGAAATAGCCGCTGCGCGCCATGTTGATGCCCGCGTTGATGGCATCGGACTTGCCGCCATTTTCCTTGCTGATCACGAGCAGATCGGGAAACTGTGGGCTGTGATAGAAGGCGTGTACCGCCTTCGCGGGCACCGCCTGACGGTAGATCAGGTCCATGCGCATCAACTGGAACTGCTCGATCAACCGCTGCACGGTGCCGTCGGTGGAGCCGTCGTCGACGACGATGATCTCCTTCTCCGGATAATTCAGGCGCATCAGCGAAAGGACCGTCTCGCTGATCGCGTGCTCCTCGTTGTAGGCAGGAACGATAAGAGCTACCGGCGTGGTGACCGGAGATTCGGAAAGTACGTCGTGCTTGCGCTGCGCGGCGAGCTTGGCATGAAGCGTAACCGTGTACAGCGACAGCACCATGAGGACCGTGTACGTGACGTTGGTGATCAGGAAATAAATCAGGATCACCGTATTCATGTAGTCGAAGCACTCGAGGATGAAACTATGCAAGGTCCACCCCGCTGGCGGCCGCACGCGACCGGGTGCTCGGTGTCTCGAGTAGCGACGAAGCTTTCATGCCCAGCGGGCCGGTATCGGTCATCGCGATTTGCTGCAGAATTTCAAAGAATTCCGGCGGTGGCGCCAGTTGCATGGCATTCATGATGAAGGCGCGTGCTTCACCCGGCACGGCGGCCGACGCCATCGCGTTCAACAGCAGCGACGACTTGCCCATCACGATCATCTTGCGGCAGACGGCTTCCGACAGCGGCAGCGTCGCATTGCTCGTGATGAGGGAGGCGGCAAGGTCCTCGATCGCACCGGACCTCTGGATCTCCTCCGTGATCTGCTCGGCGGCGTAACGGTCGTCGGTAGTGACAAATCGTCGATATAACTCTCCAATGCCGTCTTTTCCGGAAGCCCGCAGCGACTGCGCGGCCGCTTCCCGCACACGCCATTTCGGGTCGGTAAGCAATCTCGCCAGCTCGGCCGCTAATGACGCATAGGCGCGATCTCCGCTGGCCCGCGCGGCGTGCAAGCGAACGAACTCGTTTTCGTCGCGGACCAGGCTTCGCAGCGCATCGACGGTCCGGCGGTCGCGGAAGTGGCGGATCACCCCTGCCGACCGGGCGCGCACGTCGGCAAAATCGTCCTTCACCAACGAGCTGAGAAAAACCTCGTAGAAGGCGCGCGAGAAATCATTCTTGTTCAGTAAAAGGCCACGGGAAGATATGCGCGATGCGGACGTGCGCGACCCTGATCGATGCCGCGACGACGAGATGCGTCCGGACGCAGACTGAAGCCGGACAGCGCTCCGCCGGCTGGAATCGTGCCGGTCCGCGCTCGCCGCCGCCAGCGGGTTATTACAAATCTGCGACATCGCATCGGTGACGAAGAAACGCACGCGCGGCATCTCGTGCGTGAGATACGGGACGAAATAGGGCAGGTCGTCGAGCTCGTACGAGACGAGCGCAACCTTGATACTGCGGAGCGAAATCTCGCTCTTCTGCCCAACCGCACGCGCCAGTTCGTCCACCAGCAAGGGGATGGCCTGGCGATCGCCATTTCGCCCAATCACGGAGATTGCCGTGCTGCGGACTTCTAGCGACGGGTCTTTGAGAGCTTCGGCGATGAAAGCGCGGGCCAGCTCCGGAGCTGCCCAGCCGAGGTGATCGGTGGCGATGGCGCGCGGCACCGACAGAATCCGCGTGCGTAAGATCGGATCGATATAACGGGCCGCCTTTGCGGAGCGCGGCCGAGGTGTCTGCCGATGGATGGCGGCACGCAACACTTCACGTCCGCGGCGGCGGCCAAAAGCCTGCGCCGCCCAACGCTCCATGTACCCAGCGCCAAGGATCAGCTCGGTCATGCGCTCGGGGTCGCCGGTCAACACAGCGTCCAGCAGCAGCTCTTCGACCGCATCGCGCTCCGGCCGGGTCGTCGCGCCCGCCAGCAGCTCGGTTGCGTTTTCGACGGGAACCTGGCCCGATTCAAATCCAGCAATAACGGCTTGATAACGTTCGCGCGCCGAGTCCTTAATCGCGTAGTAACGTTTGCGCACCAGCCGGCGGAAAAAGACGAAGAACAAGAACACCAGGTTGATGGCGGCTACCGTCGCCAACAGCCAGAGCACAACACTGGTGAGATCCTCAAACAGGACCATCTATCGTCCTTTAGCCCCGGAGACCCAGCGGCCGGAGTTCCCGCAAGAGCATATCCACGGAATTGAGCATTGCTGGTAGGGGAGAATGATTATAGCCGGATTGCTGCCAATCCACACCTGAGTGTCAGGATAGAAATATGCAGTAGATGCAGCTCAGGTCCCTGAGCAGAAACGATCCAAAAGTGGGAGCAGAGACCCGCCGCATAGGTTTCGGCCGGTATTTCCGAAAAGAACGCCCCAGCCGAAGCCGGGGCGTTCTTGTCTCCAGGAGCCGCAGCTAGCCTTTGAACCGGCGCAATGCACCGATTCCCGCCAGCCCCATGCCCATCAGCAGCATGCTTGCCGGCTCAGGCACCGGCGGAGGAGCAAGCACGGAACCCGAAAGATTCCCAGTTTGCTTGAAGGAATAGGTTGTTACCGTGGTATCGGGAGCGCAATGCCGGTTCTTACCTGTGCCCGTGCAAATTCCCTTGGTGGTCTTCGTGGTCGCGGAGGCTTTACCAAATTCCGCGCCGATATGGACATCATTCGGATAGATCGGGCCGGAAGCGGTCACGCCGGTCCAGTACCAGGTGTGGGTCGTCGCCGGAGTGAGATAGGCTAGTCCGGCAATCGATGTGGATGACGAGCTCATCCCCTGGAAAGCCGTGTCCAAGGCGCATTCGAAACCGCCATTCGTGTTGTAGTTACAGCCCGAATTCGCGTTTAGCGTCCCCAAGCCGCCGTGCCAGCCAGAAACTGCGGCGCCATCGAACTTCGATAATGTTCCGCCGGTGATTCCGCCTGCAAACTTGAAATCCACAGCAGCGATCGCGGTCCCGGGGTTGGTGTTGCCGGTTGTATTTACAGAAAGCGTGACGTCGTACTTTCCACTGTCGCGGTGAATTGTCAGGGTAAAGGTATCGCCAAAACATGTGGAGCCGCCGCATCCATTGCCGTTGTTGAAGGTTACGACGGTATCGGCAACACCCGGGAGGGCGACGATTAACACGAGCATCGCCGCAACAAACAGAACGATCTTCTTCATATTCTTCCTCTCTTGAACGCATGGCTCAAGCTTGTGCTCTTGGTGGTTAGGTTTAGATGTCAGGAGCAAAGCAACGGAGAGGTGGACGGAGGTCCGCGAAGGGCGGCAACCGATCTGAAGATCGGGCGGACTGGATGAGGCGCCGGATTGTGTGCGAGGCGCCAGTAGAGCAGGTCTGGGTGGGGCAGAACAAATACGGTCGCCGAGTGCAGCGGCGCAAAATAGTCGGCAATGAGGTCATAGCGGGAGAACGCACGCGTCGCCTGCGTCACTCCAACCGATTCGAAATCAATTTGGATCTGCCGCGCCCATGCTGCGTCGTCGTCGTTGGAAATAACCGGAAATAAAAGGATGGTGAGGCAGCTGATGAGTACCGCGGTCCGCCAGTATGGGTGGCGCTTTCCGGACACGGAATGGCGCGACCGGAACCACAGCGCTTGAGCTGCGACCCAGACTGCTAGCCACGTCAGTGTGAGAAGGTGCGACATTCAGGCAAGAAGAGTGCAACTCGAATACCAAACGGCGGCTGACTAACCCGCTGCTAAATCCAATCAATTCAAGCGCAGAAAAATAGAGGAGTTTAAACTCGACAATCGTGCCATTACCGCGCTGCGCAGCACTGCGACGAGAGTTCCCTGACCGGCGGAAATGGCACCACGAATAGGGACTGGCACATTGCGGTGAATTGCGGGCAGGGGTGAACTCGCGTAACCTGCCGCGAGATGCGAACCGAGGTCCCAACACGGTCTACCGCTGTTACTGCCTGCTTCTGGTTCGTAGTTGTCATCATCCTTTTGGCGGGTTTATGGCCTTTTCAATTCCGCCCGCCCAACCAGGTAAACCAGGATCGCGAAAACGGATTGGTTTTCGGCAAGCGAGGCATCGCCTATGCGCGTGACCTGAATTGGCGATCGACGCAACCAGCGGGCTTCACCATGGAGACGTGGCTGAAAAGCGCGGGGCCAGTCACTTCACATCTAGCGAATGTCGTGTGTCTAACGCGCACCAGTTCCTGCTCGGAGTTCCTGTTAAGCCAGTGGAGATCGGAGCCGCTTCTTGTCGCACGTTTTTCCGACGCGAACGGCACATCGAGGCAGCGAAAAATGGGCGTTGCTGATGCGCTGCCGGCCGGAAGATGGGCATACGTGGTGATTACGTCCGGCACGGATGGCATGCAGATGTATGTCAATGGTCAACTGCGCTAAAAGAGTTCACTG